>CAVHYN010000072.1:0-33645 GCA_963640245.1 Bulleidia sp. | reverse complement strand
GATTTTATCTCCCTGATTGCGCCGACCTCTCACGACCGGATCAAGATGATTGCCCGAGAGGCGAAGGGCTTCGTCTACTGCGTCTCCTCCCTCGGTGTCACCGGAACGAGAAGCGAGATCACGACGGATATCGGGGCGATGGTGAAGCTTGTAAAGGAAGTAAGCGACATCCCCTGTGCGGTAGGCTTCGGCATCTCCACACCCGAACAGGCTGCGAAGATGGCCGCCCTGTCGGACGGTGCCATCGTCGGCTCCGCCATCGTGAAGCTCTGCGCAGCTTATGGAAGCGAGTGCGTGCCGAAGGTGAAGGAATATGTGAAATCCATGAAGGATGCGGTAAAGGAAGTTTGAGTAAGAAAGCGTAACGCCCCGGATATTCTGTTTCAATACAGGATATCCGGGGCGTTTTCGATCGGTTACATAGATTTATTTTGACACTGTAACCAAAAATAAAATTGACACATAGCAAATGCGCGATTAAAATGGAAATAACAGGAAAACATTGCATAAATATGCAACAAAGATATCACTCCAAATCCAAACCTGACTCAGACCTGGGAATATTTTATGTAAGGGTGGCATATATTATATTGTAGACAAGTATTTGCCATTTCTATACATGGATGAGGGGTTATGAATTTTAAGATTGCGATATGTACCGATAAGGGTATCAAGAAGGATACCAATCAGGATTCCCTCCTGATCAAGATTGCCCGGACAGAATATGGAAAAATTTTACTGGGAGCCGTCTGTGACGGCATGGGAGGACTGGCGAAGGGAGAGCTCGCCAGCGCTACGGTGATCCGGATGCTTTCCGGATGGTTTGAAGACGAATTTCCGGAGCTCTTATACCGGGGGCTTAGCAGGGAAAGCCTGCAAAGAAGTTTCGAAGAGCTGATTTGCAGGGCGAATAAAAAGCTCAGTGCCTATGGACAGGCATTGCATGTGGCAATGGGAACCACCATGGTTCTGCTTTTGATTGTAGACCGTGTTTATTATATTGTAAACGTAGGGGATTCGAGAATCTATGTGATGCGCGAAAACCTTACGCAGCTGACGAAGGATCAGACCCTTATCCAGCGGGAGATGGACGAGGGACGGATGACCTGGGATGAGGCCAGACGGGATCCGAGGAGAAATGTACTCTTGCAGTGCATCGGTGCCTCGGAGGTCATCGTGCCGGATTACTATACAGGTTCGGTGGATCCGGGCAGCATGTTTCTTCTATGCAGTGACGGCTTCCGGCATGTCCTTGCCGAGAGCGAGCTTTACGAGTATCTGAATCCGTTTCGCTTATTCAGTGAGCTGATGATGAAGGAGACGGTAGAGCAGCTGGTCGAACTGGTAAAGTACCGGCAGGAAACGGATAATATATCCGCAGCCCTGGTTCGGGTCGATTAGGAGGAGACTGTGCTGGAAATAGGTTCGCTGGTAGACGGAAAATACAGAATCCTAAGAAAAATCGGCCAGGGCGGCATGAGCGTAGTCTATATGGCGATCAACGAGCGTGTCGATAAGACCTGGGCCATCAAGGAAATCAGAAAGGACGGTGTCTCCAACTTCGATATAGTCAAGCAGGGACTCATCGTGGAGACTGATATGCTGAAGCGGCTGGATCACCCCCATTTGCCCGGCATCATCGATGTCATCGACGGAGATGGCTCCTTCCTGATTGTCATGGATTATATCGAGGGTCAGACCTTAAGCAAGGTACTGGAGGATTACGGCCCGCAGCCGCAGGAAAGTGTCATCGACTGGGGCAAGCAGCTCTGCGACGTGCTGGGATATCTGCATTCCAGGAAGCCGTCGATCATTTACCGGGACATGAAGCCCTCGAATGTCATGCTGAAGCCGGATGGAAATATCGTACTCTTTGACTTCGGTACGGCGCGAGAATATAAGCTTTCCAGTCAGGAGGATACGACCTGCCTCGGAACCAGGGGCTACGCGGCGCCGGAGCAGTACGGAGGACATGGACAGACGGATGCGAGGACGGATATCTATTGTCTGGGTGCTACGCTCTATCATCTTCTGACCGGGCATAATCCGAGTCTTCCGCCGTATGAGATGTATCCGATTCGGCGATGGAATCCGAGCCTTTCGGTCGGACTGGAGTACATCATCCAGAAATGTACACAGGCCAACCCCCTAGACCGATATCAGTCCTGCGCAGAGCTGATGTATGCCCTGGAGAATCCATTCCTGGATGATATCCGGTATCGAAAGGAACAGAGGTCGAAATTCATCAAATTTGCAGTCCCGGCAGGGCTTGCAGTGGTACTGGGAATCAGCTCCGGAGTTTTTTATGGCCTGGAAAACTCCACAACCAAGAACAGCTACGAGGCCTGCATCATGGCAGCCAAGAATTCGACACTAAAAAGCGACGAGGTGGAGAATTACCGAAAGGCGATCAACCTGGATCCGGGAAATGCAGAGGGGTATCTGGGACTTTTGAAGGATTGCTTTCTGGATGATAGTATCCTGACCTCCGAGGAGAGTGAGGAGCTTCGAAGCATCCTGATCGAGCAGGGAAATAGAAATGATACGAACGAATCGGTGTTTAAGAAGAATAAAGAGGCCTATGAGACATTTGCTTATGAGGCCGGAGTAGCTTATTACTATTATTTCGAGGAAAAGGGAAATAAAAAGAACGCGAAGGCCTACTTTGAAGTGGCCTCCGCTTCAAAATACCTGGAGGCAAAGCAGGTAGAGCGGGCGAAGCGTTTGTATACGATTTCTAATTATTATTCCAAAATCGGTATCGCGGATCAGACAGGGGATGCGACGATTACCTATCAGGATTATTGGAACGATCTGGTCTCCCTCTCCGCCGGAAATCTCGTGGAGGCGGACAATGAGCGGACGGCGCTGATCATGTATCAGGAGCTGGCCACACAGATCGTATCGAGAGCCGTCGATTTCAAAAATGACGGCATAACCAAGGAAGAAATGAAGGCAGAGCTGACGAATATGCAGGAACACCTGCAGACAGATTTTGAAAATGTCAGCGAAGGAAACCGGGAGGTGGTACAGCAGCAGATCGGCAAGCTGAATGAGGCTATGATACAGGCGGAACGAATGATCCGGTCTGCCTTTGGTCAGGCAGTTCAGGGACAGGAGGTGCAGTGATGGAGGCGGTTATACAGAAAATTACCCTGTATCACAACCTGTTTCAGGGATGCCTGATACTGGCACTGATTTGCCTGGTGATAGCGGTCGTTCTATTTTTCCTGCTGGATATCAAAGAGGTGATAGGATATCTGAGCGGACGACAGAGGCGAAAAAAGGTAAAAGAGATGGAAGCTGGCAGCCGGGTAGAAGCAGCTTCTGCTGTGAGCGAGGATGGCAGCACGGAGATACTGGGGCGGCCGGAAGCACGAAAAGGGATGTTTCGGATCGAGCGGGAGCTCTGTTTGATTCATACAGATGAAGTTGTTTAGAGGAGGAGAAAGTGATGAGAGAAAGGAAAGTCTGGAAGGACGCGAAGCGAGTTCTGGCACTGGTGCTGGCATTTGTGCTCTTCTGGAGCAATTGGGCGGGATATGATATCTCGGTGAAGGCGGCGGTGCATCAATTTGATGTGGCAATCGAGCCAGGGAAGGAGACAGCTACCTATACAGGGGAAGAGATAAACTTTCCTGAATTAACCGTTACAGGACCAGATGCTCAAGGAACAGGTGAAAAAGAGCTGAGCAAAGATACGGATTATTATATTGCTGCATGGGAGTTAACAGGCCAGACAGGTCACGTTGCTAAGGCCAAAAATGTTGGAACTTATCAAGCGATTATAGCAGGCAAAGGCTCATATAGCCAGTATTCCGGAATGGCAACTTTTACGGTAACTGAAAAGGATTTGTCAAGCGCTACCATCAGTTTAACAAAAAATGGATCTGCTATAGGAGACAGCCTGATTTATACCGGAGATCCCCAGGATATCAATGTGACCGTCACAGACGGCGCTCGTATCCTGACTAAGGACACAGACTATACTTTGATCTGGTCTAAAGCGAATGTAGGAGTAAATGAAATCAAAGAGCTGGGAACCTACACGCTGACCGTAACCGGAACAGGGAATTATACAGGCTCCGCTAGTAAGACGCTGGAAGTAAAATACGGTGATGAAAAAGAATATACCGTAGAGCCGGCTTCTACATTTAAAGACGGTATATATCCGGGAACGATAACGCTGACAGCAAAGGAAGGCTATACAATCAGTACAAATCTGTCAGATTTTGAAGGTAGTGTATCCATTACAAAGGATGATATGGTTTCTGGCATAGGTAATAAAACTATCTATGTAAAAAATACTAAAACTGATGAAATCTCCGAAAGCACGTTTGAGTTTACAATTGATGACACAACACCGGATGTCACTGATATAACCGTAGTGGACGGTGACAAGTGGACGCAGTCTAAGACTATCACTGTAGGAGCTACTGGGGCAAATTATGTCTACTATACAGACAGTGAAAGCGAAATTTTGAAAAATCTCGATGATAATATTATCACAGATCCAGAACAGCTGAAGGATTTAAAAGAGATAGAAGGGGATGAAAACAACTTTTCATTCGAAGTAAATGAAGAAATTGGAGCAGAAGGCAAGACCTACTATATCTACGCAGTAAGCAACAGTGGTCGTTTCGCTATGCAGGAAGTGAAAGTCAGCAAGATCGATCACACTCCGCCGTCCTTGACTATCGGTGAGTCGGATCATTTTGATGGCAAATATTACTGGAAGAATACGAATAGGCTAAGCCTGGAGGTAACGGTAGAAGATAGTGGAAGTGGTTTTACAACTGGAAGTGCCCTGACGGTTACTTCAAACCCATACATTGAACTGATATCGAAACCTTTGAATGATGCAGGTGAATCTTACAGTACAACAATCAAATTAACGTACCCTATCAACTACCATATCGAGGTTACCGACCAGGCAGGGAATAAAACTGAAAAATACATCACTGTCAAGAAGGACACCGACACCCCGAGTGTCTCCATCGATGACATGACAGCAGAAGAAGGCAAGAACCAGTACGTGAACAAAAATCTTGCAGATCCAATCTGGTGGACGAACGGCGATTCCCTGACCGCTCCTTTGAAGGTCAGCGAAAATGCTGCGGACAGCACGACAGAACAGTCCGGCTATATCCTGAAGGTCAGCAAGAATGCAGATATGTCGGATGGGGGGGTAGTTTTAACTAACAGCGAGAGCTCTACCTACTCCTGCGCGATAACCGAGAAGATGACACAGGCAAGCGAGAACGGCTACGTCACCTACTACTTCCAGGTAACAGACTATGCCGGCAACGCAAGTGACATCCAGCACGTAAACGTAGCTTGCGACAAGACTGCTCCGAACATCACAAGCGTCACCTTCCCGCAGGATACAGACGGCGATGGTTGGCTGAATGCCGCAGAGCTTAAGACAGAAGGTAATCAGAACGGCTATGTAGGTCTTGATGTAACTGTAAACGACGGTGAAAAGTCTGTAGGTCTGGGTTTCCAAGCGATCCAGTACAGCATCGACGACGGTAAAACTTGGAAGAATATCACAGGAAGTGCTCCGAACGACGAAGGCACTGTCTATAGCGTAGCAACCGGGGAGACTTCTGACAGCCGCACCTATGACTGGAAGGTAAGGGTAACAGATCGATTAGACAATTCAGCAGAATTTAAACCATCATCGCAGGTACAGGTAGATACCACCGCACCGGAAACCACCGCCTACGTAAAGTTTATGACGGATACAGCCGGAGAAAACGATGAGAATGTGGGAACCAAGACTGATACTTCCTGGACCAGCAAGATTCTCAAGTTGGTAAACCAGGAGTGGAATAAGATCTGGGGAAAAGAAAAGGTTAGTTTTGAGCTGTATCTCAAGGATCAGACCTCCGGTATGAATGCAGTGACCCTTACCTACAAGGGTGATGAAACAGAAACAGAACTTTCCACTAAAGATGGCACACTGACCAAGGTCGAAGGTCTGAAAGCCTTCCAGGCAGACGATACGGATGCCAGAGAACTTTCGGACGTTGCTCTGTCCGCCGGCTATACCGTTTATACAGGTAAGATCACAGTAGAGAAGGGGGAAACCCTTGAGGTCAGCGATTTTGAGATCACCAGTATGACCGATATAGCAGGTAATGAGCAGACGAAAGCTCTTGCAAAGGGAGGCGACTTCATCTATCTGGACACCGAAGCACCGAAGCTTACAGAGGTTTCGGTAAACGGTGAGTCTGTGACAGAAAAGGATCTCTATTTCTACCAGGGTAAGGTTCAGGTCAAGCTGGCCATCGAGGAGCGTTTCTTCGAGGAGGGCGAGAACAAACCGACCGTACTACTGGCAAAAAAGGCCAGCACGGATACAGCCTTCCCGAACGGCCAGGAGCTTCCGCAGACCTGGAGAAAAGAAAATGGCGATATCTATACCACCTACGTCACCCTTCCGGCCAGAGAATCTGAGGAGATCGAGTATCAGATTCAGCTCTCCTACAACGATCCGTCCGACAATGTTCTGGAAGCAGCTGCAGGAATCAGCGGTGTGGCAGACGGCATCTTTACCAGTAAGACCTTCGTCATCGATAACCGCGCACCCAAGCTTTTGGACTATTCGGTAAATGCTCCGACAGCCTATGAATTTGACGGAGCCGATGTCTATGAAAATACAGACGGCGATGATCTAAAGGTTACATTTACTCTGGATGAGAACGCCTCCTACATTGACGAAGACGGAGCAAAGCTTCTCGTAGAAGTCTATGAAAAGAGTGAAAATGAAGAAGCAGACACCTTGATGGCATCCTCCGACGAAACGAAAACAGATGTCGCGACACTGGATGTCGCAAGAAGCACGAAAAGCAACGATGCAGCAAACCGAAGCTTCACCTACACCTTTGGTTTCGACGGCACTGACACCTCCGAAAATGAGTACTATGTAAAGCTTTTCTATCAGGATGCCGCAGGAAACATCCTAACAGCAACTGGTTTTGACATCGAGGACGGAACCTACACTTCCGAAAATTATATCCTCGATCACGTAGCCCCGAAGATCGACATCACCTTCAATGAGGCTTATCAGGTAACGGATGGCGAGAACAAAACGATTTCAAAAAAGCAGCCGCAGGCAGGGGATGACTATACCGCTTACTACGGTGCAAAAGAAGGTAAGATAGAACTAACTGTAAAGATTACCGAGAAATATCTGAAGCTGACAGACGGAAAGGCTGAGGATTACACCCTGTGGGTGAACGGTGAGATAAAAGATGACATGACCTTCACGAAGGAAGGCAAGGTCTATACCGGTGTCTATACCCTGGAAGAAGAAGGTGACTATACCGTAGCTATTTCCTATCAGGATACAGCAAAGAATCAGATGACAGCCGGAGATACGGTAGAGGGCGGCACAGTTACCGATGGCAAGTATGGCAGCTCGAAGCTGATCCTCGATACCACGGCACCTGAGCTTATTACAACCTATGCAGCAGATCCGGTAAACCAGTGTGACAGCAGAAAGTATTACAACGCAGATACAACTCTGACAATCCAGGTAAACGATCAGAATATCCGCTATAAGGAGCTGAAAGAGAGTCTGGAAGGAATGACGGCAGCAGACCTCCAGGGTCAGTCCGTGGAGAATACGGCTGCGAAGGAAGCGATCGATGCCATCGAGGAGTACGGCACAGCCAGAGGAAGCTGGGAGGCAGATCTGCCCATAACCACAGAAGCGAACTATAGCTTCCCGCTCGCCTATACAGACCTGGCGGGCAATACCACAGTCCTTGAGAATGAGGATGTAACCGTAGATACGACGGCTCCGGAACTGGAATTCTCCTATTCCATCCAGGATCCGATCAACTACCTGCCCTTTGGCTGGTTCTTCAGCAAGGAGAAGATGACGATCACCGCCTCCGCAAAGGACGAGACAGCCGGTCTTCAGTATATCATTTTCACGGTAACTGATGAGAATGGCAAGGTGACGACGAAGACAAAGGAAATGAAGCCCGCAGCGGACGGAAGCTACGAGGTGACCATTCCGCTGGAGACAGCTGATTTTAAGGGAACCGTCAAGGCAGAGGTGCTGGATTGGTCTGTCAACAGCATTGACCAGACGAGAAATCATGTAGTAGAGGAATCCGGCAAGCATGCAAGCAGCGGCACTGCGACAATCACGACGCTGACGAAGCCAAGCCGCACCGTAAAGGGTGTCAACTACTACAATACGGACGTGGCCTTCCGTCTGACCCTGGAGGATAGCTATTCTGGACTTCGTAACTGGAAATATACCGCAGGCAGCAAGCTGAGCGGAACCAAGGACTATGCGGCAGAGGCCGGAACCGACTTAAGCGTCGCACCTACAAAGAATGTGACCTACAAGTATGAGGAGGAGATGACCCTCACCGGCAAGGACAATGACCAGAACGATGTACCGGTACTGGCCAGCTACACAGACAATGCCGGACATACCGGACAGGTCGAGCAGAAGTACAACATCGACGTTACGAAGCCGACGATCCAGGTAGAGTACGATCGGAACAGCCCGGCCAACGGAAAATATTATAACCATACCCGGACAGCTACCGTCACGATCACTGAGCGGAACTTCGATCCGGCAGACGTGGATTTCAAGATTACGAATACCGACGGAAAGATGCCGTCCATCAGCTCCTGGAGTACCTCCGGCAGCGGAAATGATACGAAGCATGTATGCAAGGTAAGATTCTCGGATGATGGTGATTATACCTTCACCGTGTCCTTCCGGGATCTGGCAGGCAATAAGGCAGATTATACGAGGGTAGACAAATTTACCATCGATAAGACCGTCCCGACCGTAACGGTAACCTGGGATAACAATTCTTATCTGAACGGCTTCTATTATGCACAGGCGCGTACCGCTACCATCGATGTGCTGGAGCACAACTTTGATGCAGATCTCATCAATGTGCTGATTACGGCGGCAGGGGATGCGACAGGAAAACCGGTACTCTCCGGCTGGACGACAAACGGTGACCACCATATCGCCCGGGTGACCTTCGCGGCGGACGGTGATTATACCTTCGACATCGAGGGCAGGGATCAGGCAGATAACCTGCTGGCAGACTATGCTCTGGAGCGTTTCGTCATTGACCAGACCGCACCGGAACTGGAAATCTTTGACATTGAGAATTATTCCGCGAACAATGACGTCGTAAGACCGGGCGTTCGTTACTCCGACACCAACAATGATGTGAATGGTGCAGTGATCGTCATGAAGGGCTATAAGAACGGCGTTGTAGAGATAAACGGAAGCCGTACCCAGACAGCAGGCGGCATGGAGCTGAAGCTCGACGACTTTGAGCATATCCAGGACATGGATGACATGTATACCATGGAGGCCAGCGTTTGTGACCTGGCAGGAAACAGCAGCGAGGCGAGCGTGGTCTTCTCCGTCAACCGCTTCGGTTCCGCCTATACCTTTGATGAGGAAACAGAGGCGCTGGTAGGCGAGAATGGAAAATACTATACCAATGAGGCGCAGGAGCTGGTTGTAACAGAAACCAACGTCGATACCCTGGAGTTCGAGGAAATCACCAAGAACCTGAACGGACAGCTGACGACGCTGGAGGAAGGCAAGGACTATGAGGTCAGCGAAAGTGGATCTGAGGTCAGCTGGAAGCAGTATACCTATACCATTTCCAAGGATAATTTCGAGGAAGAGGGAACATACCTGCTTACCATCTATTCCGAAGACCGCGCGACAAATACCTCTGACAATAACAGCAAGGGAAAGAAGATCGAGTTTGTAGTAGACAAGACAAGCCCGAGCATCGTGATTTCCGGTGTCGAGAATAACGGACAGTATCGCGAAAACAGCCGCGATGTGACCCTGGATATTCAGGATAATGTGCTTTTGAAAGAAGTCAAGGTCATGCTGGACGGAAAGGAGACCACCTATAGTGCAGCAGACGTGGAGAAGGCGGACGGAAAGCTTGTAGTAAAGGCCGGAAGTGCAAACCATTGGCAGGATATGGAAGTAACAGCCTATGACGCAGCCGGAAATGAGCAGACGACAGAAAGCATCCGCTTCCTGATTACGTCCAACATCCTCGTGCAGCTCTATATGAACAAGCCTCTCTTCTACGGCGTATGCGCAGGTGCTTTGGTACTGGGCGGCGGCCTCATCTGGTTCGTGCTTGCGAAGAGAAGGAAAGACGACGAAGAGCAGCAGGAAGCTGAATAAGGAACAGAGATACCTAAGAAATTTTAGATGAGATCAGTGCAGGCGGTGTAGGTGTAATCTACATCGCCTGTATCAAAATTTGGGGAAATAATTGACATTAGTAAAATACGATTATACGGAAAAGCTCCAGACAGTGATTTATTTCGTAATTATGCATGCGAGTATGAATAATATCTGGGTTAAACCATACAGTATCAGAGCTGCCAGGTAGCCAGGGTTTCTATATAATTGGAATTCAAAAAACTTCCTGACAATCATATGATAACCTGTATTTATCTGAAAACAGGCCAAGAGCAGGTAAAATATATTTTCTCTTTTTAATAGCCGTTCTTTGGTGTATATGTGCGATAGATATATTCCGCTCATACATATTGCGAATAATATACAGCCTATGATTTCTATGTTCATTTTTAAGAACCCACTACACAATAGAAATTGTTAAAACGACTGCTATCAGTCTTTTTATAGTCTGCTTCATCAATTTCGCTCCTTTCTTAGATAGTGTTATAACAATATATACAAATCAGATTCATATAACCATTGGTATCCCTCCTTCTTTAAAACTGTGTTTTTAGTTTTTGATATATCAGTTACGTATACAAAATTATTTTCTTCAATATGATTAAACTATAAATATAAGTTTATGTTACACTGTTTGTTTGTATTTGTCAAACAAAATATTGAATACAAGAAAATTATCAGTTAATTTTGCGGTTTTAAAATTCGGCTTCCAAGCATAAGGAAAGATGATAAGTAAGAAACTCAAACTTCCCACACGAAACGTAGCGAGAAGTTTGAGTAAGAAATAAATTTTAAATCAATGTGTGATAAGGTTTTGTGTGGGTTTTGTAGCTCTGGACGAGTATCATCAGTGATTCGAACTTTTATGCTGTTCATGAATCTCAATCAAGTCATCAATTGCCATTTCCGCATCCATCGTATGAAACCCAAGCCAACAGGAATTCATAAGCTCGGCATCAGCGATGGTATAGATGAAGCGGCTGTTCACCTTTTTATAATAATGCCAGTAACGATAAAGATAACCTGCCCAGTACATGACTTCGATGGAGTAAGCGGTTCCGGATTTTTTCAGGCCACCGGTTTCGTCCTCCAGTTCTTCGAGAATATATTCCTCCCCAGCCCATTGAAGGCGGTCGTAGACGTCGTCCAGAGCTTCCGCAGTGCGGCTGTTCATAAAGTTTTCGATAAATGAAGGGCAGTCATAGCCGGATTTCAGGGCAAGTTCAAATAAGCGCCCCTGAATATCGCAGAGCTGAAGTTTTTCAGAGCTTAAAAGTCCCATCCTAATTTCCGGCCTCCAGAATTTCATCAAAAAATTGGCCTTCACGCCGATACCTGCGGCAAATCTCATTCGCAAGGGCGATACCCTCTGAACGATGGAGAAGGCTTTGCTGTTTAAAATGTTCACGTTCTGCTTCGGATAGAGTATTCTGTTGAAGAATCCGTATTTGTCGGCAGGCGTTTTCTGTGCGTGCCACATACTGTTTCCCGAGTTTCAGTGCAGATAAGCTGTGAATCAGAGCCAGATCCGTGATTTCTCCATTAAAGAAGCGGTCAAGAACCACAAACATGCGATCATTGGCAATATAGCCGATGATCATATCGTAATCCTGGCTTAAATGCTGGTATTTACGATAAATAGAGGAATTTCGCATTACATCCATTTTCCCGCGGTTATATGCGACCATTAGTGCCCAGTCCAGTCCGATTTCAATGTCAAGGATCCTCAGTCCGGACAGATCTGCCTGCAGAGTATAAAGCTTGGCATCTGGATAGTTACAGATAAGAGTCAGGGGTTGGGTGCGCTCGGTTCCCATATAAAATCCCTTACCGAAATCACAACGGTCGCGGCTGACGGGAGCGATCGATCCTTTGATTCCGGATTTTGAACCATGATAAAGCGTAAGCAGGTTATTTTCCATAATCTTCTCCTCATTAAATGCATTATAGCATGAACCAAAACAGAAAACTATAAAAAGATATTACTCATATTCAATACCGCTGGACAGCCACAAAAAATGATGCTATGATAGCGCCATTATGATAAAAGCAATATTAAGAGGACTCCTGAAACCCCTGTCCTTCATTCCGGCATTTTTGATGATGTATCTGATTTTCAGCTTCTCGGCACAGGACGGAGTAACTTCAGGAAACCTAAGTACAAAGGTAAGCAAAATCATTGTGGAAACAGCTAACGAGGCGTTTGAACTGCACTGGACTGCCCAGGAGGAGGCACAGTATATTCAGAAAATCAATTATCCGGTGCGCAAGGCGGCTCATATGACAGAGTATTTCCTGCTGGCTGTCTCGGTCTCATTTCCGTTGTATGTGTACGGCGTACGGGGGATCTGGCTGCTGATTCTGGCAGGTGGCTTCTGTGTGGGCTTCGCAGCGTTGGACGAGTACCACCAGTCCTTTGTGGCAGGCCGCGGACCATCGAAACGGGACGTGGCTATCGACAGCATCGGCGTGACGGTGGGCGTCATTCTGGTACAGATGATCTGCTTTATTGGAAGAGTGACGATCTTTCGGCCGCTGGCGAAGAAGAAAAAAAGGAGATAAAAAAAGGAATCCTTCTTCAAGGATTCCTTTTTCATTCGTCGGCGTGACAGGATTTGAACCTGCGACCTCTACGTCCCGAACGTAGCGCTCTACCAAGCTGAGCCACACGCCGTTCTATGACTTGCCGTCAACAAATGATATATTATCATAAAAAGAAATGTTTGTCCAGTAAAAATTGTAAAAAAATCAAAAAAATTGCAAGGGGGTAGATACGAAGTCTCTAATATGGTACAATGACGGCAACTGTGAAAAAAATACTGCCGAACCAAACGGCAGAAATGGAGGTAATAAAGAGATGGCAGAATGGAAAAATCTGGATACCCTGAAAGCATATCAGGATTTGAAGAATACGGCACGTGTAAACCTGGCAGCGGTGATGTCCGGCGAGAGCGGGGCAGAGCGTGTAAAATCATACAGTGTGCCGATGGCTGAGGGCATGACCTACAATTATGCGGCAAAGGCAGTGGATGAGAAGGTGCTGGAGCTTTTGGCAGAGCTTGCAAAGGAAGCACAGCTTACCGAGAAGTTCGCAGCCCTCTACAACGGCGAAGTCATCAATACCGGTGAGAAGCGTCTGGTTCTGCATCAGCTGACCCGCGGACAGCTGGGAGAGACCGTGATGGCTGATGGCGTGGACAAGCGTGCGTTCTACGTAGAGCAGCAGAAGAAGGTAGCAGACTTTGCAAATAAGGTACATGCGGGTGAGATCACAAATGCAGCAGACGAGAAATTCACCACAGTCGTTCAGATCGGTATCGGCGGCAGCGACTTAGGTCCCCGCGCCATGTATCTGGCTCTGGAAAACTGGGCAAAGAAGAATGATACCTTTAAGATGGAGGCGAAGTTCATCAGCAATGTAGACCCGGACGATGCAGCAGCCGTACTGGCTTCCATCGACGTGGCACATTCCCTGTTCGTGCTGGTATCCAAGTCCGGCACCACACTGGAGACCCTGACCAATGAATCCTTTGTGAAGGATGCACTTGCAAAGGCAGGCCTCGATGCCTCGAAGCATATGGTAGCTGTTACCAGTGAGACCTCTCCGCTGGCAAAGAGTGATGATTATCTGGCAGCCTTCTTTATGGATGACTATATCGGCGGACGCTATTCCTCCACATCCGCAGTAGGCGGTGCTGTATTGTCCCTGGCCTTCGGACCGGAAGTATTTGATCGTTTCCTGGCAGGTGCAGCCGCAGAGGATAAGCTCGCAAAGAATGAGAACCTTTTGGAAAATCCGGCTATGCTGGATGCCCTGATTGGCGTATATGAGCGCAACGTGCTGGGTATGGGCTGCACCGCAGTTTTGCCTTATTCCCAGGCTTTGAGCCGCTTCCCGGCGCATCTGCAGCAGGCAGACATGGAGTCCAACGGAAAATCCGTGAACCGCTTTGGCGAGCCGGTTGACTACGTGACAGGACCGGTGATCTTCGGTGAGCCGGGAACGAATGGACAGCATTCCTTCTATCAGCTCCTTCATCAGGGAACCGACATCGTTCCGCTGCAGTTTATCGGCTTCAAAAACAACCAGTGCGGCGTAGACGTAGACATCCAGGGCAGCACCAGCCAGCAGAAGCTGTGCGCAAATGTGGTAGCTCAGATGGTAGCCTTCGCCTGCGGAAAGGAAGATGAGAACCGCAACAAGTACTTTGCGGGCGGCCGTCCCTCCAGCATTATTGTAGGTGATCAGCTGACCCCGGAGACATTGGGAGCGCTCCTGTCTCATTTTGAGAATAAGATTATGTTCCAGGGCTTTGCATGGAATCTGAACAGCTTTGACCAGGAAGGCGTACAGCTGGGCAAGGTGCTGGCGAAGCGCGTACTGGCACATGATACAGACGGTGCACTGAAGGCTTACAGTGAGCTTTTGAACATCTAAGAGGTAATGAAATAGAAGGGGATCCTGCGAAGCAGGATCCCCCATTTGCAGATACTGCCTAAGGGGAGAATCTATGAAAGAGAAAAAGATAAAACGAATTTTAGCCATCATCGGAGTATTTCTTCTGGCCGGCATGTATCTGCTGACTCTGATTTTGGCATTTGTAGATCCGACAGCCGGAAAAAGCTGGCTGAAGGCGTCGATTGTATGTACGATTTTTATCCCGGTATTTCTTTATGCGTGCATCATGCTGGCACGGTATCTGAAAAAGTAAGGCGAATGCAAAAAAACAGGCGATGCTATCGTGATGGATTCCGCGGTCTATTCAGAACATCCGGCTCACATAGAGATAGAAATCCGGATTTTTCAGCAGAACATCATTCGTCTCATTGGAAAAAATCACCAGAAGGCCACGCGCGATTGTCACAAGCAAAAGGAAGACCACGATGACATACAGGATCCGTGCCGAGCGCGTCCCGTCAAAGTGTACCTGACCGAGAATGAGAAAGAATGCCAGGATACAGAGAGCGAGCGACAGATCGCAGACATAGCGGATATGAATGCCGCCCAGAAGAAAATCGACATAACCCAGGATAAGGGCGGCCAGCAAAACGGCCGTGCCGGTTTGCTTTTTGAGGAGCATATTCTTGTCCGTGCTCTTGAGAGCGATGAGTGGAAACAGCAGAAAAATTCCAAGAGTCAGCGGCATCTGTAAAAGGCCTGCGCTATATTCCTGATAGAGATAATTCCCGAAATCCACGCATTTTTCGGTCGTGAAGCGTAGGAAGGGAAAGAATTCACTGTATACAAAGGGTTCCATGAAATAATGATAGAGCATGGAAGCGAAATGGTGGAGGCTTAAGCTGATGGTATTGTAGCGTATATCGCTCTCCGTCAGCTGATAGGTGGTTCCGAACTCAAACAGGGAGCCGAAGCGGATGTAGTTGTAATACAGGATCCCGGCAGCACCTAAGAGAACCGGAACCAAAAAGGGCAGAGCACTTTCAAGGAAACGCTGTCTTGCCGGCTGCTTTTTGTTAAAAAGAATCCGAAGAAAGAGCGGAGCCGCAAAGGCCACGGCCAAAAGCACTGCATTGGGTCTCGAGAGCACAATCATTACGACGGACGCGCCGCAGAGCGCAAAGAGGAGAATCCGCTTTCCGGACTTTTCGGCCAGAGAGGCATAGCAGGCCAGGGCGGTAAAGGCACCGATCCAGCCAAAGGAGGCCAATATAGGCAGGTAATAAAAGCTGGAAGCCGAGGCCTGCAAAAGCCAGAGAAAGCTGCCTCCGATGACAGCGATTTCGCCCAGAAGATAAATAAGTAGATTCGCCCTTGGTGCAAAGAGGCGACGAAGCCCCTGTATGGCAGCAAAGATGCAGAGGGTGGCAAAGCCTGCCAGCAGCGTTCCGGCAAAGGCCGTGGTGGGCAGCATGCCGGTCAGCCAATAGATCGGATAATAAATCATGAAAAGAGGAGCAAGGCCAAAGTAAGAATAGTATTTTCCGTTATAAAAGGCGCGATCCCAGTGATAGGAGATCTGATTTTTATCACGCTCACCCTTATCATAGGGATTGGAAAGATTTCCCAGCTCCGGATTTACATCCAGATCAAGTGACAGCTGTCCTTTTTCAAAGGCATCGAGCTGCTGCATATAGGCATCTACGACCATATCGGAAGAACGGATTTCTTCCAGAGAAGGGTAGGAGCGAAGAAGCGTATGGGTGCCGTCCTCTGCATAGAAAACTCCGGCAGAGACCAGAAGACAAAGGAAAAGGACGCAGAGATTTAAAAGCCGGTGACTTTTCTTTGCGGGCTGAAAATCCTGAGCATAGAGACGAAAACGCAGGATGAAAAAGACTGCCGCGAAAAGACCGGTCAGGAGCAGGAGGCGAAGCCGGTGGATCGTGAAAGCCTCTCTTTGGTTCAGGGTCACAGAAAGGAGAAAGACCGGTTCTGTAAGCTCGTCGGAAACCGTCAGTCGGAGACGGGTCAGATCCCCATGACTTTTCAGGGGTACCGTAAAGGTATGAGCCTGTCCGCTCAGATTGACACTGAAGCTTCCGGCAGCGGCACTTTTTACCGCACTGGCCTCGTCGCAGAGAGCCACGACACCAGAAATGACACCGGAGGAGCCGGCCATGGATACGGTGACACTGCGCACCGGCAGGGAAAGATTATCAAAGGAGACGGAAGCATTCTCGGGAAGCAGAGCGAGAGCCTCCCCATTCCAGCCGTCATAGCTGCTAAGATCGATCTCTGTCTCCGGATAATTTCCAAAGGACTGTGTCAAATAAGAAAAATGAAAGACGCCGATTTCCAGGAAAAGAGCCAGGACGAAGGACAGCAAAAGTCCAAGGAACACAGCCTTTTTTCCGGACAAACGGGAACCGTGAAAACGAATCAAATTTATCATAGAGGTTACTTCCTTTTTGCATTAGTCATTACCCCGATCATAGCAGAGAGAGAGCCATTTGACAAGCCGGAGAACAAAATGTAGGAATTGACAAAAGGGCGAAAAAAAACTAAAATAAAGGAAAGAAAAACGTGCAAAAAATAAATATAGAGGAGGTTTGTACATGGACAAATTCGTAATTGCTATCACCAGAACCTGTGGAAGCGGGGCGACCTCTATCGGAAAAATTCTTGCGAAGAATCTGGGTGTAGAGCTCTATGATCGGAATATCCTGAGACTGGCATCGGACGACAGCGGAATCAGCGAAGAGCTGTTTGCCAGGGCAGATGAGGATCAGAAGCAGAGCCTCCTGTTCCGAGCCTCCCAGAAGGTATATACCGGAGGCTTGATACCGCCGGAAAAGGAAGACTTTACCTCGAACAATAACCTGTTCAATTATCAGGCAAAGGTACTTCGCGAATTGGCGGATGAGTCAAACTACGTAGTTATCGGCCGGGCTGCCGACTATGTACTTCGGGACAAGCCGGGACTGGTGCGTGTCTACATCTACGCATCCCGTGAGAAATGCATCGAGAAAGAGATGCGGCGTCAGAAGATTGACTGGAAGAGCGCGGATCGATTTATTGCCAAGACAGACAAGTACCGTCGCGATTATTATCGGTATTTTACCGGTCAGGAGTGGGAGCAGATGCAAAATTATGACCTGTGTATCAATACCACCCAGATGAGCTATGAGCAGGCGGCCAAGGCGATACAGGAATTTGCAGAGACGATGCTGGCCGACAAATAAGCAAAGTAATATTAACAGAGATATGAGGGGGATCTCAGGCAGTCTCCGTGCGGGAGTGCGCGCGGGAAGCTGTGAGATTCCCCTTTCATTATAAAATATACTCTCGGATTCCGAGAGTACATTAAAGGAAGATAATATGGCGATAAAACGGGAATTCACCTATCCGTCCGGTGATGGCCGGACAAAGATCCACGCAGTGGAATGGAAGCCGGAAAAGGGCAGGCCGCAGGCAGTGCTGCAGATTTTTCATGGCATGGTAGAATATATGGAAAGATATGAGGACTTTGCAGCCTATCTGGCAGAGAAGGGCTTTCTGGTGATTGGAAACGATCATCTGGGTCACGGAGCCTCCGTGGTCAGCAAAGAGGATTGGGGATATTTTGCCGAGGAAAATGGCAATGAGATCCTCCTTAAGGATGTACGAAGCCTCCATAAAAGAACAGCGAAGCGGTATCCGGAGCTGCCCTATTTTATTCTGGGACACAGCATGGGATCCTTCCTGCTTCGCCAGTACATCTGCCGCTGGGGCGGTGAGGTCGACGGCGCGATCATCATGGGAACCGGCATGCAGCCCTTGCCTGCCCTGCGGTTCGGACAAAAGCTCTGCCGGACGGCGGCAAAATTCCGGGGTTGGCGTTACCGCTGGCGCTTTGTAGACAAGCTGGCCTTCGGCAGCTATCACAAGCATTTTCCGAATGTCCGGACGAAGCGTGACTGGCTGACAAAGGATCCGAAGGTTATCGATGCCTATCTGGGAGATGAGCGCTGCTGCTTCCTCTTTACGCTGAATGGCTATTATAACCTGTTCCGGAGCATCGAGGATGCAGAGAATCCGGAGCGGCTTCTGCAAATGCCGAAGGATCTGCCGGTGCTCTTCGTATCGGGAGCGGAGGATCCGGTGGGGAATTTCGGAAAAGGCGTTGAACAGGTGCGAAAGCTCTTTGAGGCCGTAGGAATGACGGATGTCACCTGGATTTTATATGAAAATGACAGACATGAGATTCTGAATGAGACAGACCGGGCTTCGGTCTATCGGGATCTCTATGCATGGCTCTATGTACGGATGAGCGATCCGCACAGAAAAAAGGGAGGAAAAGAGAAATGAGACAAATGAAGAGACTGCTGGGGTGTATGCTGATGCTGATATTGATGTGCAGCTTTGGCATGACTGTGCAGGCGGCGGATGAAGAACCGATCCTGGCTCTCGGGGCAGATTTGAGTGCAGATCAGAAGGCGACCGTTCTGGGACTTCTTGGTATCAGCGAGAGCGACCTGGACGACTACGATGTGATACAGATTACCAATGCAGAGGAGCATGCCTACCTGGACAGCTACCTTTCTTCCAGCGTCATTGGCACGAAGGCTCTCTCTTCCGTCCTGATTCGTCCGGCAAAGGAGGGCGCAGGACTTAATGTAACGACCTACAATATCAGCTATTGCACCATCGATATGTATACGAATGCCCTGCTGACAGCGGGGTTAGAGGATGCCGATGTCTACGTGGCGGCTCCGACAAATATTTCCGGAACCTCCGCCCTGATCGGAGCAGTCAAGGGCTACGCCGAGATGAACGATACCAAGGTAGATGAAGAGGCCTTGGAGACAGCGGTAAATGAGCTGGTCGTGACCGGTGATCTGGGTCAGGTATTGGGAGATTCCCAGACAGCGTCGGATATCGTGGCCTATGTCAAGCAGCAGATACTGGAAAATAATGTAAGCAGCGACGAGGATATCGAAAAGATCATTCGTGATGCCATGACGAAGTTCAATATCGATCTGACGGATGCACAGGTGCAGCAGCTGATCCAGCTGATGAACAAGATCAGTAAGCTTGATATCGACGTGGACGCTCTTTCGAAGCAGGCGAGCGAGATTTACAGCAAATTGAAGAGCATGGGTCTAGACCTGGATAAGATCGATACGCAGCAGGTAGGCAACTTTATCACACGCTTTTTTGACCGGATCATGAGCCTGATCAATCAATGGATTAGCTAGTGCATCGTTTACAAAATAACTAGAAAGCAAAATGGGGGAGATGCAATGTATAAGGTATTGCTGGTGGACGACGAGGCGCTGACCCGCGAAGCCATCGGTGAAAATATTCCCTGGGGGGATTTGGGTTTTACACTGACCGCGAGCTGCGAGAACGGCCGGGAAGCGATGGAGGTCATCCGGAAGGAGAAGCCGGATCTGGTTCTGACCGATATCTGCATGCCCTACGTGGACGGGATCGAGCTTGCAAGGTATATCTATGAGAATTGTCCGGATACGAAGACCATCATCATCAGCGGGTATGATGAATTTGAGTATGCGAAGCAGGCTGTGCGCTATCAGGTGATGGAATATATCCTGAAGCCGATTACGCCCGGGGAACTCATGGAAGTGCTTCAGAAGGCCGGAAAACAGCTGGAGGAAGCACAGAGCAAGAAAATCACATTAAAGAAATTAAAGGGTGCCTATCAGAGCAATAGGCCTCTTTTGCGCGGTCGTTTTCTGAACAGCCTTGTGCGTGGAGACGAACGGGCGGAGAACCTGACAGAGAAAATGAAGGAACTTTGTGTCTCTCTGCCAGGTTCTTTCTATAATATCGCCATTGTCGAGGGGGATGACCTGTCTCCGTTCCTGAGCCGCTATCCGGGAATGCGGGATGAGCTGGCCTATTTTTCGATTTTCAACATCACACAGGAGCTGGTGGAACAAAAGGATCTAGGTGTCGTCTTTCAGAACAATGACGCGAGGACGGTGGCGATCTTCTGGGGAGAGACGAAGAAGGAACTGGAAGAAAAGCTGGAGAAGTCGATAGCCGAGATTCGCCAGACGATCAAGGAGCTGCTGCTGATCGAAACCTCGGTAGGCGTCGGCGAGGAAGTGACGGAGCTTCAGAAGCTCTATCAGTCCTTCGAGAAGGCAAGGGCAGCCCTGGAGCTAAAATGGCTTCTCGGCGGCTCCCAAATCCTTCGCTCCGGGATGCTGGATGCGGGAAAGAGTGCGCCGGTGGATGTTCCACACTGGGCAGAACGGGTGCTGAATGCGGTAAAGGGCGGAAATTCCGCTGAGATCGAGACGGAGGTCCGCGGCTTCGCGCAGGAGCTTCGGGAGCGCAGAATCAAGCAGACCAGAGCCATCATCTATATGCAGAATCTTTTACTCAGCGTGGTGAACAGCGCAGATCTCGAGGAAGAGCAGGAAAATGAGATCTACAAAGAGGAAAAGGAGCTGATGAACCGCCTCTATACCTATGAAAGGCTCCGGGATATGTCCACGGATATCATTGCCATCTGTGAAAATATCTCCCGCCTCTTAAATGAGCAGCGGGACAGCTATGGCAAAAAGCAGGCTGCAAAGGCGATGGAATATATCGAACGAAATTATATGAAGACCGACGTCACCCTGAATTCCGTCTGTACCTATCTGGCCATGAGTACCAGCTACTTCAGTACGATGTTCAAGGCGCATACCGGTGAGACCTTTATCGAGGCACTGACCAGAAGACGGATGGAAAAGGCAAAGCAGCTTCTGGAAAATACTTCCAAACGCGCCTATGAGGTGGCGGAAGAGGTAGGCTTTGCCGATCCTCATTATTTCAGCGTGGCCTTTAAGAAGGCGACAGGAAAGACACCGACGGAGTACGCGAAGGAGAAACGGAAAAAATGAAGAAAAATCTCCTGATGCGTTTTCGGAGTATCCGGACCTCTATCATCGTGGCCTTCAGCGTCCTGATTATCTTTGCCCTTCTGGTTTTTCTCGTAATCTCGCTGAAGTATACGGAGGATACTGTTCTGAAGAATTCGACGGAATATACCTCGCAGCTCATCGGACAGGTAAACCATGACATCGATTCCTACATGAGCTATATGGGAAACATTTCCTATATCGTTTCCAATGATTACAATGTCAGGGATTATCTTTTCTCGGAAAACCTCACAGAGGAACGCGAAGAGACTCTGCGGGAGCGGATTCTGACCTTATTTAAGACTGTATCGGATGCCCGGGGCGATATCCTGAATATCGGGCTTTTGCCGGAAAACCGAGATGCAATCCTGAATGACGGAGGTGACACCCTGAATCCTTATACGGATGTAAGGGAGCTCTCCTGGTATCAGGAAGCGATCGAGCAGGACGGGCAGGCTGCCCTTTCCTCCTCCCATGTGCAAAATGCCGTGCAGGATCATTATGACTGGGTTGTGACCCTGAGCCGCAGCATTACGAATAAGGCGACTCCGGGGGTCTGCGGGGTCTGCTTTGTGGATCTGAATTATAATTCCATCCGGGAGCTCTGCGAGCGGATCAGCCTGGGAAATAAGGGTTATATCTACATCCTTGATCAGGACGGCAGCATCGTCTACCACCCGAGACAGCAGCTGATCTACAGCGGGATGAAGCAGGAGCTCCTGCAGGAGGTCATGGAAAGCGATGTGTCCTCCATTCTGACAGAGGATGGAAAGCTATATACGATCTCTCACTCCGAGGTCACGGACTGGACCGTAGTGGGCGTGTCGGATGTCGCAGAACTGATGGCGGGAACGGACGCAGCCAGGCTGATCTATGTGATCGTGGCTCTGGTATTGTTTTTCATCGCATTGGTGCTGGCCTACCTCCTTTCCTCTGAGATTACGCGCCCGATCAAGAGTCTCGAGCATTCGATGAAAGAGGTGGAGCGGGGCAATTTTGACCAGGTGAAGCTGGAAAATCAGGAGAATAACGAGATCGGTTCTCTGACCAGAAGCTTTCAGATCATGACCGGCGAAATCCAGAATCTGATGCGCCAGAGCGAGCAGGAGCAGCGGGCGAAGCGAAAATACGAGCTGAAGGTGCTCCAGTCACAGATCAGTCCGCATTTCCTCTACAATACCCTGGATTCCATCATCTGGATGGCAGAATGGGGGAAGAATAAAGAGGTCGTAACGATGACCTCATCCCTTGCCAAGCTTCTGCGCCGTACGATCAGCAACGAGCAGGAGCTGGTGACGATCCGGGAGGAGATAGACTGTACGGAGGCCTATCTGACGATTCAGAAGATGCGTTATAAGGATAAGCTTGAGTATTCCATCGCGGTCGAGCCGGAGATTGAGCAGGAAAAAATTGTAAAGCTTCTTCTGCAGCCTCTGGTGGAAAATGCCATTTACCATGGTATCAAATATAAAGAAGGCAAGGGAAACATCGAGATTCGCGGCTACCGAAAGGACGGACTGATTCGCCTGGAGGTGGAGGATGATGGAAACGGCATGGATGCCGATACCCTGTCGCATATCTTTGAGAAGCATGTGCGGGATACCCGGTCAAACGGGGTGGGTGTCTCCAATGTCAATGAGCGGATTCGGCTTTTCTACGGGGCGGAATACGGACTTCAGTACGAGAGCGAGCCAGGCAAGGGAACCCGGGCGATTCTGGTCATCCCGGCCGGAAAGGATGTGGCAGCGGTTGAAAATGACGAGAAATAAGACGAGGCTTCTTTTGCTGGCTGCCATGCTTTTTGTCGTGGCCGTCGGAAGCTTCTGGTACTGGAAAAAAATGGAAAATAAGAATCGCACCTTGCATATCGTCCTCATTCAGAAGGCACTGGATGATACAGATTTCTGGACATCCGTCTACCAGGGAGCCGAGACGGCAGCGGGGGAATACAATGTCAGCCTGACGGTAGAGGGGCCGGAAAATGAGCGGGATATCGAGAAGCAGAATCAGATGATTCTGGCGGCGATAGAGAGTTCACCGGATGCGATTGTACTGGCTCCCGGCAGTACAGATCAGACGGTAGCCTATGCAAGGCAGATCGAAAATGCACGGATTCCGCTGGTGCTGGCGGATTCTACGATGAACGAAGAGGTAGGCTGCGCAGTGGTGGCCACGGACAATTACGAGGCCGGATATAAGCTGGGCGTGTATATGAGACAGTTTGTCAAGCCGGACAGTATCATCGGGATCATCGGCCACGTGGAGGGCAGCTCTACTGCAGTCGGACGGGAGGAAGGCATCCGGGCTGGACTTGGCGATGCGAATGAAAAGGTGGCAGAGACGGTCTTTTGCAACTCCGATTCCGACAAGGCCTATGCCCTGACCGAAGCGCTCCTTGCGAAATATCCGGGGATGGATATCATCGTAGGAACGAATGAATACTCGGCAGTGGGCGCGGCCAGGGCGGTGCAGGCGCTGGGAAAAACCGATGCCATCCATCTTGGGGGCATCGACAGCTCCATCGAGCAGATCCAGTTTCTGGAGAGCGGTGTCTTCGATGCCCTGGTGGTGCAAAAGCCCTTCAATATGGGCTACTTAAGCATCGAGACGGCAGTAAAGGCTGCCCGGGGGCAGGACTTTGAGACGACTCAGGATTCCGGTTCGGAGCTTATCACGAAAGAGACAATGTATACAGAAGAAAATCAGAAGCTTCTCTTCCCGGTGGGAAGTTGAAAGAAGTCCGCAGGGTTTGGACACAGCCGTGACAAACCCTGCGGACTTTTGTTTTGTGTTGGATACCGTAATTTTTTGCTGTATTTACGTTGACTTAAAGAAGATTTTCAACCTTTCCAAAAGGATTTTCTATTTTATTCCGCAGGTTGGAGCTTTATAATATGGGTAGATTGACAGAGCGGACAAGATTGACAGCTATTTGTTCGTTCCTTTTGTCTCTTATGGGGTGAGACAATGGGGGCAGTCAGAAGTTAGGAGGAAGGAAAGTGGAGAAGATAAAAGAAAATGCGTTCGTCAAGAAGATTGGCTTTAACACGTTGGTTCTGCTGTGTGTTATGGTAGTACTGTATATCCTGTTTGCCATCGCGACGCCGCTGATTAAGACAAATGCAAGCTTTGTAAGCTATGCCAGAATCGTAAGTGCTTTGAATTACGCTTATTTCCTGGGATTCCTTGCACTTGGTGTAACCTTTGTAATTTCGACGGGAGGCATCGATTTCTCAATCGGACCGGTCATGTTCTGTTCCGCATTGATTTCGGGATACCTGCTGACGACCAAGGGAGTTCCCCTTCCGGCCTGTCTTCTGGTAAGCATCCTGGTAGGAACCATCTTCGGTATCTTCAACGGATTCCTGGTAGCATACGCTAGCCTGCCTTCCTTCATCACCTCGATGGCGAGCATGATGATCGCAAAGGGCGTCGGCTCCGTATTTACCAAGACCCAGTCCGTCAGCTGGCCGCAGTCCACAGACGCAAACGGCTGGTTCAGAAACCTGGTAAAGATGAAGGTAAACGGAGTGGATATTCCGACCGGTCTTATCTCCTTATTGATCGGTGCGGTGATTTGTTCCATTATCCTGAACAAAACGAAGATCGGACGTTATATCCTCTGCATCGGAAGCAATCGCGAGGCGGTTCGCCTTTCCGGTGTCGATACAAAGAAATGGGAGCTGCTGGCATACATCATCTGTGGTCTGCTGGCAGGAGTTGCAGCGATTTACTATGTAGGCGCTTATACCACCGTTCAGCCTGGACTGGGCGATACCTTCAACAACGAGGCCATTGCAGGCTGCGTAATGGGCGGTACTTCCATGACAGGTGGTGTGGCATCCATCGCAGGAACCTTTATCGGTGTTCTGATTATCGCCCTTCTGCAGGAAGGAATCCTGGCAATGGGATTCCAGATCAATTATCAGTATATCATTACTGGTATCATCGTATTGGTGGTTGTTTACGCTGACCTTAGAAGCCGGCGCAGACGCAATTAATCGGAAGGGGGAAACGAAAAATGGGTGACGTAATTTTAACCATGAAGGGAATTGATAAATCGTTCCCCGGCGTACATGCTTTGGATCACGTAGACCTCGAGGTTCGTAAAGGTGAGGTTCACGCCCTGATGGGTGAGAACGGAGCAGGTAAGTCGACTCTGATGAAGGTTTTGACCGGTATTTATCATAAGGATTCCGGAAGCATTACTTACGAAGGAAAGGAAGTAGAGTTTACGAATCCGAGAGAGGCTCAGGATGCAGGTATCGTCATCGTGCACCAGGAGCTGAATATGATGGGTCACCTGACCGTGGCACAGAATATCTTTATCGGCCGTGAGTATATGAATGGAAAGCTCATCGACGATAAGAAGATGAACGAGGAAGCAAAGAAGCTGTTTGACCAGCTTGGTATCGATATCGACCCGAAGGAGACCATGAGCCGCCTGACAGTCGGAAAGCAGCAGATGTGTGAGATTGCAAAGGCTATCTCCCATGATGCGAAGGTTATTATCTTCGACGAGCCCTCTGCAGCACTGACAGAGGCCGAGATTGAAGAGCTGTTCAAGATTATCCGCGACCTGCGGGAGAAGCAGCTGGGTATCGTTTATATCTCTCACCGTATGGATGAGATTAAGGTTATCACCGACCGTGTAACAGTCATGCGAGACGGCGGTTATGTAGGAACCCTGATTACGAAGGATTCCACGAAGGATGACATCATCAACATGATGGTTGGCCGTGTTATCTATGAGGATCCGAAGACAGAAAGTCAGGTAGCTCCGGATGCACCGGTGGTTCTGAAGGTAGAGCATCTGAATGCCGGAAGAATGGTAAAGGATGTAAGCTTTGAGCTTCATAAGGGCGAGATTCTTGGCTTCTCCGGACTGATGGGAGCCGGACGTACCGAGACAGCGAGAGCCCTGTTCGGTGCAGACCCGAAGGAGAGCGGTGATATCTATGTCAATGGACAGAAGGTAGATATCAAGAGCCCGCAGGATGCTGTAAAGTGCGGTATCGGATATCTCTCCGAGGACAGAAAGCGTTTCGGTATCGTAGTTGACAAGACCATCGCCGAGAACTCTACGATGGCTTCTCTGGAAAACTTCATGAAGGGTATCTTCATCGATAAGAAGAAAGAGAAGAATGTAGCACAGGAATACGTAGAAGCCCTGAAGACCAAGACCCCCAGCGTAGATCAGCTGGTAGTAAACCTGTCAGGCGGAAACCAGCAGAAGGTGGTTATCGCGAAGTGGCTGGTAAGAAACTGTGACATCCTGATTTTCGACGAACCTACCAGAGGTATCGACGTAGGTGCGAAGAGCGAGATATATCATCTGATGAATGAACTGGTAGCACAGGGTAAATCCATTATCATGATTTCATCAGAGATGACCGAGATTCTGCGAATGAGTGACCGTATCGTTGTCATGTGTGAAGGCCGCAAGACCGGCGAGCTTGGCATCGAGGAAGCGACACAGGAGCGGATCATGCATGCGGCAACGCTTAGAAATTAGGAGGGAATAAGACAATGACAGACAAGAAAAACGGAAATGCTTTTACAGACAATCCGCTTGTGAGAGCGATTGGTGTACAGAAAATTGTCGTCGTGATTGTGCTGATTGCCCTGATAGCGTTCTTCAGCGCGGTAAGCCCTTCATTCCGGCAGTACTCGACACTACTTAGTATCATGGATTATACATACTACCTGGCCTTCCTCGGAATCGGCGTAACCTTCTGCCTGATTACAGGCGGTGTAGACCTTTCCATCGGAACCGGTATGTTTTGTTACGCACTGATTGGCGGCTATCTGATTACCCGTCAGAATATGCCGGTTATCGTAGGAATCCTGGTAACACTGATTTGTGGTTTGATTATGGGCGTTGTCAACGGACTCATCGTTTCAAAGGGCGGACATGCTCCCTTCCTGGCAACCCTCTGTACCATGATGATTGCCAGAGGTCTCGGAGCTATCGCTACCGGCGGTGCCAGCGTAACCTGGCCGGGCGCATCCGCAGCCAACGGCTGGACCAGAAGCCTCTTCAAGCTGACAGTAGGAGAGACAAAGCTTCCCTTAGGCTTCCTCTGGGTACTGATTCTGGCCTTTGTCATGAGTATCGTGCTCAATAAGACCCGTACCGGACGGTATATCATCGCCATCGGCAGCAATAAGGAAGCAACCCGCCTGTCAGGTATCAATGTACCGAAGTACCTGACGATGGCTTACATCTTCTCCGGTATCTTCACCGGACTGGCAGCCCTGGCTTACAGCTCTGCATTTCAGTCCATGGCACCGGGCGGCGGCGCAGGCGTAGAGCTGAATGCGATCGGCGGAGCCATCATCGGCGGAACATCGATGAGCGGTGGTTCCGGAAGTATCTCCGGCACCATCCTGGGAGTCTTCATCATGTCCGTACTGCAGACAGGACTTCCGCTTATCGGACTTCAGGCAAACTACCAGCAGATCATCATCGGTCTGGTACTGATTGTAGCTGTATATGTCGACGTATTGAAGAATAAGAGACTGAACAAGTAAAAACGAAACAAAAAAACTATATAAAAGGGAGATGTGTACTGCGGCGAGCAGTTCATATAAAAGAGAATCCAATAAGGAGAACTTAAATAAAAAGGAGGATTTTACATGAAAAAGAAGGTAGTAGCAGCAGTTCTTGCAGCGACAATGGTAGCAGGTCTGACCGCATGCGGCGGCAGCGCAGACACAACCACCACGACCGACACCACAGAAACTGAGGAGAGCACCGGTGACGCAGCAGCGGCAGATACCACAGCTGCAGCAGGTGACTTATCTTTCGAGATCGTTTCCAAGGGTCTGCAGCATCAGTACTGGCAGGCAGTGAAGAAGGGTGTTGAGAATAAGGCAGCTGAGCTTGGCGTTACGGTTAACTTCGTAGGTCCGGACAGTGAGTCCAACATTTCTCAGCAGGTTCAGCAGCTGGAGAGTGCTCTGAACGCAAATCCGTCCGCAGTAGGTCTGGCAGCTCTGGATACTGAGTCTGTAAAGGATCTGCTTCAGAAGGCTATGGACAGCAGCATTCCTGTAATCGGATTTGACTCCGGTGTTCCGGGAGCTCCGGAAGGATCCGTACTTGCTAACTGCTCTACAGACAACTATGCAGCTGGTGAGCTGGCAGCAGAGAAGGTTTATGAGGCAGTTAAGGATCAGATCGCATCTGCAACCTCTGCAGTACGTATCGGCGTTGTAGCACAGGATGCAACCTCTGAGTCCGTTATCAACAGAGGTCTTGGCTTCATCGATAAGTTCGCTGAGCTGGCAGTAGCAGACGGCAAGACCGCAACTGTTATCGGAAACGACAAGTATATCACAGATTCCAAGGCTGAGAAGACTGACGGCGCTGACGTAGTCATCGACGTACGTGTACCGGCAAGCGTTACCTCTGAGCTGTCTGCAGCAGATGCAACCGCTCTGATGAACGAGAAAGACACCATCGCAATCTATGGCTCCAACGAGCATTCTGCAAACGCTATCATCACCGCGAATGAGAACCTTGGCAAGTGCGGTACCGGCGAAGGCAAGATCGTTGCAGCAGGCTTTGACTCTGGCGCAGCTCAGATTCAGGCAGTTAAGGACGGCGTTCTTCTTGGTTCCATCACTCAGGCTCCGGTAGCTATGGGCGAGACCCTGGTTCAGCTTCTCTATGATGCAGCTACAGGCAACACTTCTGCAGTAGTAGATACCGACACAGGATGCCAGTGGTACACAGCAGAGAACTGCGAGGATGCAGAGATCGCACAGAACCTGTACGAGTAATCTGAACAGGCAGGATATCTGAAAACTGGATAAAAATTACAGAGGGCACACCGACTGGTGTGCCCTTTCTAAAAGGAGAAGCATATGTTAAAAGGAATTCCGAGTATCTTATCCCCCGAGCTTTTGAAAGTACTTTGTGAAATGGGTCACAGCGATCGGATCGTCATCGGTGACGGCAATTTCCCGGCAGAGTCTATGGGAAAGGACGCGATCGTGATTCGCTGCGACGGTCACGGTGTGCCGGAGCTTCTGGATGCTATCCTGCAGGTGATGCCGCTGGATACCTATGTAGAGAAGCCGATGAACCTGATGGAAGTTATGCCGGGTGATCCGGTGAAAACCCCGATCTGGGATACCTACAAAGAGATCGTGGCAAAGCATGATGAGCGCGGTGCAGCCTGCGTCGGCAACATCGAACGCTTCCAGTTCTATGAGGAGGCAAAGAAGGCCTATGCGATCATTGCCACCGGTGAGAGTGCAGTCTACGCCAATGTCATGCTGCAGAAGGGTGTAGTCATCAACTAATATGTGAAAAATTGCTGAACTTTTCGCGATTTTTAGGGATATGTCTTGCGACATATCCCTTTTTCAGTTATACTTTGTAGCGATTCTGACGAGTGGTCAGATATGGAACAGTTACATTGCAAAGCATGTATGGGGAGAAAAATAAGATGAAAAAGTTTATCGCAATTCTCTGTATTGCGGGTCTTTTGGCAGGCTGCGCCGTGGGTGGAGAAAAGACCACGGAGAAGACGCAGACAGCAGAGACGGATGCAAAACAGGAGACGACGACAGAGGAGACAGATCAAAAGAGCGACGAGACGAAGGATAATAACGACGCTTCGGCAGAGACGGATGAGGAAACGATGCCGTCAAATTTCAAGGATCTGTTTCAAATCGAAGCAGACGGAATCGACTATCTTTCCTTAGACGGAATCACCGTACCGGAAGGAACAGCCATTGCCATGATTGGAAAGGATTCCGGCAGCAGCTTCTGGAAGCGTGTACGAGCCGGTGCAGAGCAGGCTGTGACGGATTTAAATGCAGCACTTGGATATACCGGAAATGCAAAGATCAAGGTGACCTACGATGCGCCCTCCGGAGAGGATGTGGCAGAGCAGATCGATATCATCGATCAGATGCTGGATAAAAATCCGGATGCCCTGCTGGTAGGCTATATCGATGTAAATTCAGGCAAGACGCAGCTTGAGCTTGCGGAGGCGAATGGAATTCCGGTATTTACAGTGGATTCCAGTATCGATAATACCCTGATTGAAAGTGAGACAAAGACAGACAACTATCAGGCAGCCAGAGAGGCAGCAGCTAAGTTTTGCGAAGCAATCGGTGACAGTGGAGAAGTAGCACTTCTGATACACAGCTCAGAGACCGAGACCGGAATCGAGCGTGAGAAGGGCTTCCGGGATGAACTCGAAGAAAATCATCCGGATGTCCAAATTATCGATGCGACTTATGTAAATCAGGATGAACGCAGTGCAGAAGAAATCGTCGCAGCAGTCATGGCGGAGCATTCGGACTTAAAGGGATATTTCGGAACAAATGAGAATGTGACCCGTGTGCTGGGCAATGTGGTGTCTAAGTTTGCACCGGAGGGTCAGACCGTGATAGCCGCAGGCTTTGATTCCTCCACACGGAATATGGAACTTGTGAAAAACGGAGGCTTATATGGTGTAATGGCGCAGGATGCCTTCGGTATGGGATATGCAGCCATGGTATCCGCCCTTCGCTCGATCGCAGGCCTCGAGAACGCAGCTGTCATTGAGCCATCTTATTACTGGATCAGCGCAGAAAACATAGAGGATGCGACGGTACAGGCTCTGATTTACAAATAAATACGGCGCTTACAAAACAACTAGTTTTTCCATTTTTTACGAAACTCCGAGGCGGTGATCCCCTCGGAGTTTTTGAATTGCCGGTTTAGATAGCTGGCGTCATAGAAGCCACATTGCCTTGCGATTTCCTCGAGGGAGAGGGCAGAAAAACGCAGAAGCTTTTTGGCCTGAGTCAGCCGTCTGGCGATCACATATTGATTCAGAGTTGTGCCATAATACCGGTGAAATTCACGAGAAAGATGGTATTTGCTCAAGAAAAAGTGGTCAGAAAGCTCATCCAAAGAAAATTTTTCGGTATAATGCAGATCCAGATACTTTCGCACCTCGGTCATAGAGAGACGGCCGGGGTGTTTTTCTTCCCTGGATTCCGTAATGTCCAGGAGGAGAAGAGAGAGAATATCGACGATAAGGCGGGCAGAATTGACCTCCGTCTGAAAATCAGACTCGGCATTCAGATCGAGAAGGGCTGTAAGCTTTTGCTGCAGGGCAGAAAAGTTGGCAGGAAAGAAGGCAGGGTCACAGTTGCTCTGAAAATAAGCATAATATTCCCGTGAGGAGGAGCCGTTAAAATGAACCCAGATGAGCTCCCAGGGGTCGTCCTCACTGCTCTGGTGGTAATAGGGTACCATGCAGTCGATGAAAAAACAGGATCCCTTTTGAAGCTGGTAGGTTCGGCCGTCATACATCAGGACACCGCTGCCCGAGAGCACCAGAACGACGAGAAAGGACTCCAGATTTTTACGGCTGGCTACATGGCTCTCCCTTAGCTTCAGATAGCCGGTTTCCTGCACATAGAAGAAGGCAGACCGCGCATAGGCGCTGGGAGTCTGAATCCGTCTTTTAGAGCTTTCCAGATAAGAATCCGGAAATTTATCGAAATAATTTTTCATGGGAAAGGCCTCCTGCAAAGAAATAGATATAGCAATATAATACCTGTTTAGGGCAATATCTTCCCTTGTTAATTTAAATATACAAGTATATACTTGCAAAAGCAAGAACAATATAATACTTGAAATTGAATACGGATGAGATACAAGGAGAAGATGAATGTACTACGTACTGCTGTCCGGTGGATCCGGAAAACGGCTCTGGCCGCTGTCAAATGACGCACGGCCAAAGCAATACCTGAAGGTGGTAAATAAAGAAAATAATTCGATGGAGCGCTGCTCCATGCTGCAGAGAGTCTGGGAGCAGCTGGAATGTGCCGGCATGGCAGACCGGGCTGTGATCACGGCAGCTGGTGAACAGGCGGAGCTTATCAAAAGTCAGGTAGGTGCAGCGCGGATCGCTGTCGAGCCTGGACGGCGGGATACTTTTGCAGCGGTATTGCTCTCCTGCGCCTGGCTGGTAAAAAATGGTGCAAAGCGCGAGGATTATGCGGCAATTATGCCGGTGGATCCCTATACTGAGGGCAAGTATTTTGAGACCGTAAAAAGTCTGGAAGAGGTCATGAAAAAATCCGGTGCGCAGGTGGGACTGATGGGAGCTGCCCCGAGTTACCCGGCGACAAAGTATGGTTATATTCTTCCGGGCGAGAAAAAGGACGGCTGGTTTGAGGTTCGCGGCTTTGCAGAAAAGCCGGACGAGGAGAAGGCGGAAAAGCTCTTTAGGGAGGGCGCCCTTTGGAATTGCGGTGTTTTCTGCGTAAAGATCGGTGACATTCTGGATCGCACCAGAAGCTACGGGGTTTCCGAGGACTACGATGCTCTTTGCAAGGCCTACGAGAATCTGCCGAAGATTAGCTTCGATTATGAGGTTCTGGAAAAGGCAGATCATCTGGCGGCTGTAGAATTTGATGGTTACTGGAAGGATCTGGGAACCTGGGATGCGCTGGCAGACCAGATGAGTACCGATACGATTGGAAATGTGGTTCTCGATGATAGCTGTGAGAATACCCAGGTTATCAATGAGCTGAAGATGCCGGTGGCAGTTATGGGAGCGAGAGATCTGGTCGTGGTCGCAGCCCAGGACGGAATTCTGGTGGCAGATAAGAGCGAGACAGCAAATGTCAAAGCCATTGCGTCAGCCTTTGATTCGAAACCGATGTTTGAGGAGCGCCGCTGGGGTACGCTGGAGACCCTTGATGATACAGAGAGCCAGGGACAGACGACCCTGACACGAAAAATCTGCATCTACGATGGCATGACCTCCAGCTACCATTATCACGAGCATCGGGACGAGATTTGGACCGTACTTCGGGGTACCGGTGAGCTGATTCTGGAAGGAACGAAGATTCCACTAAGTCAGGGCAAGGCTGTCTGCATCCGGAAAAACCAGCGCCATGCCGTCAAGGCCTTCCATGATTTCGAGTATATCGAGATTCATGTAGGAACCAGCTCCGGAAACGAAGATATCAACCGCATCACCTTTCACTGGGATGAAATTGAGTTAAGTCATATATTATGATGCCAGGGTCAAAAGGTCTGAACCCACATGAGCTAGCTCATAAGTGGGTGA
>CAVHYN010000071.1:0-8004 GCA_963640245.1 Bulleidia sp. | reverse complement strand
TTCTATTAAATAAAAAAGGTAACTATTCAGCACCCCATTCGCAAAATCGCAGTTTTGCATGGCTCTGAATAGCTACCAAAAAGAATCCTGCAATCGCAGGATTCTTCTCTAACATCCCAAAATTTCTTCTGCCCGGGCAATACGCTCCGCGCTTGGCGGATCGATTCCCTTAAGCGAATAAGAAATTCCCAGATTTTCCCATTTAAAAATACCCAGTGTATGGTAGGGTAACACTTCAATACGCTCTACATTCTGCAGGCTGTCGGTAAATGTCCGCAGTTTTTTTAAATCCTCCTCGAAATCGCTTCGCTCCGGTACCAGCACATGACGAATCCAGACTGGTTTATTTATCTCTGAAAGGTAGCGCGCAAAATCAAGAATATTCGCATTGTCATGTCCGGTCAGTTTCCGATGTCTCTCCGGATTTATTTCCTTGATATCGAGGAGCAACAGATCCGTCACTTCCATCAGCTTTTCCAATGTCTCGAAAAAAGGGTTTTCTCTGGTAAATGGCTGTCCCGCCGTGTCAAGGACGGTATGAACGCCCATTTTCTTTGCCAGGGTGAAAAATTCCAGCAGGAAATCCATTTGGAGAAGGGGCTCACCGCCACTTACGGTGATGCCTCCTTTTTCTCCCCAATAGTTTCGAAACCGAAGAGCCTTCGAAAGCAGCTCCTCCGCCGTATAAGCGGTTCCGCCTTCTTCCTTCCAGGTATCCGGATTGTGGCAGAACTGGCAGCGCATCCGGCAGCCCTGAAGAAAAATTACATATCTTACTCCGGGGCCGTCGGCAGCTCCAAAGCTTTCCAGCGAATGTACCTTACATGTGGTCATGGCAGGTTCTCGCAATGACATCGAGCTGCTGCTCACGAGTCAGGTCAATGAATTTTACGGCATAACCAGATACACGGATCGTGAAGTTTGCATACTCTTCCTTCTCCGGATGCTCCATCGCGTCTACCAGCTTTTCACGGCCGAAGACGTTGACATTCAGGTGATGTGCACCCTGGTCAAAGTAGCCATCCATAACGGATACCAGGTTTTTCTTCTGCTCCTCCTCGCTGTGTCCGAGAGCGCCCGGATTGATCGTCTGGGTATTCGAGATACCATCCAGTGCATATTCATAGGGCAGCTTCGCTACAGAATTTAAGGAAGCCAGAAGACCGTTCTGCTCTGCACCGTAGCTCGGGTTTGCACCCGGTGACAGGGGTTCTCCGGCACGGCGTCCGTCCGGCATCGCTCCGGTAGCCTTACCATATACTACATTTGAAGTAATGGTCAGGATGGAGGTCGTCGCCTCGGAATTCCGGTAAGTATGCCGCTTCTTGATCTTCTCCAGGAAGGTCTTCAGAAGCCATACTGCGATATCGTCTGCGCGGTCATCGTCATTTCCGTAACGCGGGAAGTCGCCCTCGATCTCGTAATCCACGATCATGCCTTCCTCATTCCGGATTGCCTTTACCTTGGCATAGCGAATTGCGCTTAAGGAATCGACTACATGAGAGAAGCCGGCGATACCGGTCGCAAAGGTTCTGCGAACATCCGTATCGATCAGAGCCATCTCGGCTGCTTCATAATAATATTTGTCATGCATATACTGGATCGCATTCAGGGTATTTACATAGAGCCCTGCCAGCCAATCCATCATCTTATCATACTTGCGAATTACTTCATCGTACTCAAGGTACTCGCCCTGATATGGAGTATACTCCGGTCCGACCTGCTCACCGGTCTTCGTATCACGGCCGCCGTTCAATGCATAAAGCAGGCACTTAGCCAGGTTTGCGCGGGCTCCGAAGAACTGCATCTCTTTTCCGGTCTGTGTCGCAGATACGCAGCAGCAGATGGAGTAATCATCGCCCCATACCGGCATCATGACATCGTCATTCTCATACTGAATCGAGCTGGTTCTTACAGAAATCGCTGCCGCATATTCCTTGAAATTCTTCGGAAGACGGGAGGAATAAAGAACAGTCAGGTTCGGCTCCGGGCTCGGTCCCATATTTTCCAGCGTATGCAGGAAACGATAGTCACTCTTCGTTACCATGGAACGACCATCCAGACCCATACCGCCTACCTCGAGGGTTGCCCATACCGGGTCACCGGAGAACAGCTGGTTGTAGGACGGAATTCTGGCAAATTTTACCATTCTGCATTTCATAACGAAATGATCGACGAGCTCCTGTGCCTCTGCCTCTGTAAGGGTTCCATTTTCCAGATCCCGCTCCAGATAGATATCCAGGAAGGTAGAAATACGACCTACGCTCATAGCTGCTCCGTTCTGTGTACGGATCGCTGCCAGGTAGCCGAAGTACAGCCACTGAACCGCCTCACGTGCATTGGTCGCAGGGCCGGAGATATCGAAGCCATAGGAGGCTGCCATCTCCTTCATTGCCTTCAGGGCGCGGATCTGCTCTGCCAGCTCTTCTCTCTGACGGATGACATCATCAAACATATTGCCGTCGCCGCAATTTGCGAAGTCTTCCTGCTTCTTCTCAATCAGGAAATCGATACCGTACAGGGCTACTCTGCGGTAGTCGCCGACGATACGTCCGCGGCCGTAGGTATCCGGAAGTCCGGTGATAATCTTATTGTGGCGGGCTTTCTTCATCTCCGGTGTATAGACATCGAATACCGCCTGGTTGTGTGTCTTGTGATATTTTGTAAAAATCTCATGCAGCTTCTCGGAGGGCTCATAGCCATAGGTTGTGCAAGCCTGCTCTGCCATCTTAATTCCGCCGTAAGGCATGAAAGCACGCTTCAGCGGCTTGTCTGTCTGAAGGCCGACTACCTTCTCCAGCTCTTTCTTGCCTTCTACGATATAGGCTGCCGGATAAGCATTGATATCAGAGACAACCTCTGTCTCCATATCCAGAACTCCGCCCTTTGCTCTTTCTTCCTTCTGAAGCTTCTGAAGCTCTGTCCAAAGTTCCTCTGTAGCCGCTGTCGGTCCTGCCAGGAATGTCTCGTCCCCATCATAGGGCGTGTAGTTGTTCTGAATGAAATCTCTTACGTTCACGTCTTCCTGCCAAAGTCTTCCTTTGAAGCCCTTCCATGCTGTCTTTTCTGTCATCGTTTTCCTCCTTGTATATCAATGGCCACCATTATCCCTCAATGGTTAGCTTTTGTTAACCAAGGTGAATTTTAACAGATATCCCACTAAAATACAAGGAATTATAGAGTCTTCCTTTGTTCTTTATCGGGTACATAGAAACTTTGTATGTTATTGATAAATTTTTCTATAATTTACTGTAGCCATAGGTATTGACAATGGCATCTACCCTCTGCTGCTTCTGACAAAGGGGGCAGTCACGGAAGCGCCAGGTCTGGTAATCCGGGATATCCTTCTGCGTGAAAATGGAGTTAACCGGGATCGAATGTGCCTTATCCACCGCGCTGAAAATCGCATTGATGCCACTGATCTTTCCTCCATAGAACTCGATGCATTCGATGCTCTGAGCCAGAGTCTTACCTGTGGTGGCTGTAGCCAGCAGGAGCAGAATATTCTTCTCCTTTACCATCAGCTGCATATTGTCACGGAAGATCAGCTGACCACCGGTATGGAATTCCGGTGTCGCGATATAGATGGTCTGATGCTGGTTGATGGACATGACACCGGCCTTTGAAAGCTCCTGAGCCAGGTAGGCACCGATGACCTCGCATCCGTCCAAGCATACGATCGTATCCACGATGGTATAATGGGAATAATAAGCGAGCAGCTTCGCGGCCGCCTCCGCCTCATTCTGACGCGCCTTCAGGGTCGTCAAATCAATGTAGTAATTGATATGCGAGTGATTCGTCGCGAAATGCCCCGGAAATACCTTCAGTGCTACCCCCGGATCGGCCTTTGCATGTACCTTAAACATTCTGGATTCCATAAAAATTACCCCCTTTAATTTTCTTGATTTACTTTTGTTGAATTCACCTCACGAATTCTATTATTTCACGTCCTTTTATTTTATTCAATATTGTAACATACTTCCATATTTTTTCCTATTATTTTTTCAAAACATTCGCAATATTTTTGATTTTACCGATAATTTAAAAGGGATAAAAAATCTGCCAGAAACATGGTTTCCCACATTTCTGGCAGGTTTTCAATTGTCTAAATATGCTTTTGGCATCTGACTTTCAGATTACTCCTCAGTCTTTGCCGGAGCGTAGAGCTCACCGAGTTTCTTCAGATACTCATATCTAGCCTTTGCATTCTCCTCGGATACTGCGAACAGCTTCTCTGCTCTCTCCGGATTTGCACGCATCAGGGAGTTGTAACGAACCTCTCCGTTCAGGAACTCCTTGTAGTCGCCTGTCGGCTCCTTGCTGTCCAGAGTAAATGCGCTCTTGCCCTCAGCCGGAGCTGCCGGGTTGAAGCGGAAGCAATGCCAGTAACCAGCCTTAACAGCCAGCTCTTCCTCTGTCTGAGCCTTGCTCATGCCCTTCTTGATACCATGGTTGATACACGGAGCGTAAGCGATGATCAGGGACGGTCCCGGATATGCCTCTGCCTCTGCGATAGCCTTTACACACTGGTTGTAATCAGCACCCATAGCGATGGAAGCAACATATACATAGCCATAGCTCATAGCGATGGAAGCCATATCTTTCTTCTTAACTTCCTTACCAGCTGCTGCGAACTGTGCGATAGCACCGGTCTGGGTAGACTTGGATGCCTGTCCGCCTGTATTGGAATAAACCTCGGTATCAAATACCATGATATTGATATCCTTGCCGCTTGCAAGTACATGGTCAACACCGCCGAAGCCGATATCGTATGCCCAGCCGTCTCCACCGAAGATCCACTGAGATTTCTTAGCCAGGAAGTCCTTATCCTTCAGGATCTCCTTTGCAGCGTCGCATCCGCAAGCTTCCAGAGCTGCTACCAGCTTGTCAGTAGCTGCACCGTTGGTTGCACCTACGGTATAGGTATCCAGCCATTCCTGAGCTGCTGCCTTTACATCATCGTTTGCCTTCTCCATCAGGGCTTCCACCTTAGCCTTCAGTCCGCCTCTGACAGCATTCTGAGCCAGGCTCATACCATAACCGAACTCAGCCGCATCCTCGAACAGGGAGTTGGACCATGCAGGACCCTGACCCTTCTGGTTTACGGTATACGGTGTAGACGGTGAAGAGTTACCCCAGATAGAGGAGCATCCTGTTGCATTTGCAATGTACATTCTGTCACCGAACAGCTGGGTGATCAGCTTTGCATACGGTGTCTCGCCGCAGCCGCCGCATGCGCCTGAGAACTCAAGCAGCGGAGTCTTGAACTGGCTTCCCTTTACGGTAGCCGGCTTGAACTTCTCGATAACGTCAGCCTTCTCCGGCAGGGTTACTGCATAGTCGAAGCCCTTCTGCTCTGCGATATTCGCTTCCATGTTCTCCATTGCCAGTGCCTTTGCACCCTTCTTGCCCGGGCAAACATTTACACAGGAGCCGCATCCGGTACAGTCAAGTGCGGATACTACCATAGAGAATTTGTAATCAGCCATACCAGTCATCGGAACCATCTTCATGGTCTCCGGAGCTGCAGCTGCCTCAGCCTCAGTAAGGGCTACCGGACGGATAACTGCATGCGGGCAAACATATGCACAGCGGTTACACTGGATACAGTTCTCCGGAGTCCATACCGGGATATCTACTGCGATACCACGCTTCTCATAAGCAGAGGAACCGCTCGGTGTAGTACCGTCTACATAATCCTTGAATGCGGATACAGGCAGACTGTTTCCTTCCTGTGCGTTTACCTTTGCCTGGATATCATTTACAAAGTTTACAACGTCTCCGCGTCCGCTCTCTGCATGTGTTACATCCAGTCCCTCGTCAGCTGCGTTCTTCCAGCTCTCCGGAACAGTAATCTCAACAACCTGCTTAGCACCAGCGTCGATAGCGTCGTAGTTCATCTGAACAATGGCGTCACCCTTTCTACCATAGGTAGCCTTTGCAGCAGCCTTCATCAGTTCGATCGCCTGCTCCTCCGGGATGATGTTTGCCAGCTTGAAGAATGCAGACTGCAGAACGGTATTGATACGTCCGCCCAGTCCGATCTCCTTACCAATCTTAATACCATCGATGACATAGAACTTGATGTTGTGGTTTGCGATAAAGCTCTTTACCTGACCCGGCAGATGCTTCTCGATCGCTTCCATATCCCACGGGCAGTTCAAAAGGAAGGTACCGCCGTCTACCAGCTCCTGTACCATGTTGTACTTGCGTACATAGGACGGATTGTGGCAGGCTACGAAGTTTGCCTTGTGAATCAGGTAGGTAGACTTGATCGGGCTCTTACCGAAACGAAGGTGGGACATGGTCACGCCACCAGACTTCTTGGAGTCATAATCAAAGTAAGCCTGCGCATACATGTCGGTATTGTCACCGATGATCTTGATGGAGTTCTTGTTTGCACCTACGGTACCGTCTGCGCCCAGTCCCCAGAACTTGCAGTTGATGGTTCCTGCCGGAGTAGTTACCAGCGGAGCACCTGTCTCAAGAGAAAGTCCGGTTACGTCATCTACGATACCGATGGTGAACTTCTGCTTTGTATCATTCTTGTATACAGCAACGATCTGTGCCGGTGTGGTATCCTTGGATCCCAGTCCGTAACGGCCTGTGAATACCGGTGTATCGTTGAACTTGGTTCCCTTCAGGGCTGCTACTACATCCAGGTACAGCGGCTCACCAAGAGCTCCCGGCTCCTTGGTTCTGTCAAGAACAGTAATCTTCTTTACGCTCTCCGGAATCGCTGCTACCAGTGCCTCAGCGCAGAACGGACGGTACAGACGTACCTTTACGACGCCGACCTTCTCACCAGCTGCTACCAGATAGTCGATGGTCTCTTCGATGGTGTCGCATACAGAACCCATAGCTACGATTACGTGCTCTGCGTCTGCTGCTCCGTAGTAGTTGAACAGCTTGTAGTCTGTTCCAATCTTCTCATTTACTTTATCCATGTACTCCTGTACGATAGCCGGCATAGCATCATAGTACGGATTGCATGCCTCTCTTGCCTGGAAGAAGATATCCGGGTTCTGAGCTGAACCTCTCTGGCAGGGATGATTCGGGTTCAGAGCATTCTTTCTGAACGCATCGATAGCATCCATGTCGACCATATCCTTCAGATCCTCGTAATCCCAGGTCTCAATCTTCTGGATCTCGTGAGATGTACGGAATCCATCGAAGAAGTTGATGAACGGAATCTTGCCCTTGATAGCAGCGCAGTGTGCAACCGGAGTCAGGTCCATAACTTCCTGTACGCTGGACTCGCAAAGCATTGCAACACCGGTCTGACGACAGGCATATACGTCGGAATGATCACCGAAAATAGACAGTGCGTGGCTTGCAAGTGCACGAGCGGATACGTTGAATACGCCCGGAAGCTGCTCACCGGCTACTTTGTAGAGGTTCGGAATCATCAGAAGAAGTCCCTGGGATGCTGTGAAGGTAGTAGTCAGAGCACCTGCTGCCAGAGATCCGTGAACAGCACCTGCTGCTCCAGCCTCAGACTGCATCTCGGTAACCTGTACGGTCTGTCCGAAGATATTGGTTCTTCCCTGTGTAGCCCACTCGTCTGTAGCTTCTGCCATAACAGATGACGGTGTAATCGGATAGATAGCTGCAACATCAGAATATGCATAGGATACATGTGCTGCTGCATGGTTTCCATCCATGGTCTTCATTTTTCTAGCCATGATATTTCCTCCTTATTTTTTCAGCCCTGGCAAGGCATTTTTATATTTCTCATACATAGTTGATTGTAACATAGCAGTCCCGGATTGTCCATTTCTATGTTGTATTTTTTGATGTACATTTGTACATTTTTCGGTTTTTTTCTTGTACATTGTCACGATTTTTTCCACCTCTTATTTTCCTGTTTTTTCATCCGATCCGTTACCTGGTTTCGTATCCGTTCAGTTATCTGATTCTTCCCCTTGTAATTTACATTTTTTTCCAGTTTTTACTTGATTTTGTAATTTTCATATGTTACGCTTGTTCTATAAATTAAAAACC
>CAVHYN010000070.1:20295-22435 GCA_963640245.1 Bulleidia sp. | reverse complement strand
GCCTAGAGGAGATCCTTCAAAAGGTCCCGGAAATTCTGACCTTGCAATTAAAGGAGGAACTGAAGGTTCTGGCAGCGCATGGCATCGTTTTATCCGAAGACCGGGAGGAAGCCTTTCTGGATGCCGGGATTGCAGCCTATCTTTTAAATCCCTTGAAGGACAGCTACAGCTATGAGGAGCTTGCGAAAGAATATGCAGATCTCACGGTTCCCTCCCGTATGGAGCTTCTGGGTAAGGATAAACTAACGAAATGTCTGGAAGAAAAACGCGATGCATTTCGCCTCTATGGCGGTTATGCTTCCTATGTCCTGTACCGGGTGATGCCGGTTCTGCTTGCAAGGCTTCATGAGACGGAAATGGAGGCACTTTACCGGGAAATGGAGATGCCCCTTGTTTTTACACTTTTTTCCATGGAAAGGGAAGGCGTCCTGGTAGACGCAGAGGCACTAAAGTCCTACGGGAAAGAGCTGGCCGGACGGATCAAAGAATTAGAAAAACAGATCTATGAAGCAGCCGGAGAGACCTTTAATATCAATTCTCCGAAGCAGCTTGGCATTATCTTGTTTGAAAAAATGGGTCTGAAGGGCGGAAAGAAGACAAAGACCGGTTATTCCACCTCGGCAGAGGTCTTGGAGAAGCTGGCACCTGAGTGTCCTTTTGTGGCAGATATTTTGGAATATCGCCAGCTTGCCAAGCTGAAATCCACTTATGCGGATGGACTTGGAACTTATATCGGGGCAGATCAGAGGATCCATACAACCTTTCAACAGACGATCACAGCTACCGGACGATTAAGCAGTACAGAGCCGAATCTTCAGAACATTCCGATTCGGATGGAGCTTGGAAGACAGATCCGAAAAGCCTTTATTCCGAAGGAAGGCTGCGTCCTGGTGGATGCGGATTATTCCCAGATCGAGCTTCGCGTGCTGGCACATATGTCCGGGGATGAAAATCTGATTCAGGCCTACCGGGAAGCACAGGACATTCACAGGGTAACAGCTTCCCTGGTCTTTCATGTCCCCTTTGAAGAGGTAACACCGCTGCAGAGAAGAAATGCCAAGGCGGTAAACTTTGGTATCGTTTACGGTATCAGCTCCTTTGGTCTCTCTCAGGATCTGAGCATCTCGAGAAAAGAGGCGCAGTCTTATATTGAAAAATATTTTGAGACCTACCCGGGAATCAAGACCTTTTTGGACAGCTGTGTGGCGGATGCGAAGGAGAAGGGCTATGCGAGAACGATGTTCGGACGCCGCCGTCCGATGCCGGAGCTGAAATCTTCAAACTTCATGCAGCGCTCCTTTGGAGAACGCGTGGCAATGAATGCGCCGATTCAGGGAACCGCAGCAGATATCATCAAGCTTGCGATGCTTCACGTAGACAAGCGGCTGAAGGCAGAGGGGCTTCGCTCAAGATTGATTCTCCAGGTTCATGACGAGCTTCTGATCGAAGCGTACGAGGAGGAGCTGTCTTCGGTAGAAAAGATTCTAAGGGAAGAGATGCAGGGAGCAGCGAAGCTATCGGTTCCCCTGGAGATCGATGAAAAAACTGGAAAGAACTGGTACGAGGCACATTGATATGAGAGTGATCGGGTTGACCGGCGGCGTGGGAGCCGGGAAAAGTGCGGTTTTACAATATCTGGAAAGCAAGCAGGGCATTCAGGTGATAGAAGCCGATGCGGTCGGACATCTTTTGATGAAGCCCGGAATGGAATGCTATGAAAAAATCCGTGAACACTTTGGAGATGCCGTGGTATCTGCAGATGGAAGCCTTGACCGGAAAGCGGTAGCAAAGATTGTCTTCCGGGATAAAAAAGAAATGCAATGGCAGAATAGGCTTATGCATCCGGCTATCAAAAACTGGATTCGATGCAGGATAGAAAAAGAACGCCTGGAAGGAACGTGCAGACTTTTTGTGATAGAGGCAGCCTTGCTTATCGAGGATCATTATGAGGAGCTTTGTGAGGAATTCTGGTATCTGTATACAAGGCCGGAGCTTCGAAGGGAGAGGCTGAAAGAGTCGAGAGGCTATTCGGATGAAAAGATCGATGCCATTTTTCAAAAACAGGCGACAGATGCCGAGTTTCGAAGTCATTGCAAAGAAGTGATTGACAACAATGGTACAAAAGAAGAGGTTTATTTGC
>CAVHYN010000070.1:7659-20285 GCA_963640245.1 Bulleidia sp. | reverse complement strand
AATTATTTGCAAAAGAGATGGAAGGAGCCGGAACGTAAAATGAGATTATGCAGCATCGCCAGCGGAAGCAGCGGCAACTGTATCTATATAGGTTCAGAAAACCATCATATCCTGATCGACGCCGGCATCAGCGGAAAACGCATTGAAGCAGGACTGGAGGAGCTTGAGCTTACCGGAAGGGAAGTGGATGGAATTCTCATTACCCATGAGCATTCGGATCATATCAAGGGGCTAGGTGTTATTTCGAGAAAATACGGGATTCCTATCTATGCGACTCCCGGAACCAGGGACGCCCTGAAAACTATGGCAGGCCTTGGAAAAATCGACGAAGGGCTGTTTCACGAGATTCATGCAGATGAGGATTTTATTCTGGGAGATTTGGAGATTTCGCCTTTTCGTATTTCCCATGATGCGGCAGAACCGGTGGCTTACCGGGTAGCCTGCGGTGACAAAAAAATGGCTGTCGCCACGGATTTGGGCATTTATACCGATTATACTATTGACCATCTAAAGGATCTTGATGTACTATTACTGGAGGCAAACCATGATATCCGTATGCTTCAGGTGGGAGCTTATCCTTATTACCTGAAACAGCGAATCGCCGGGGAACTCGGGCATTTGTCCAACGAATCCGCCGGAAAGCTTCTCTGCCAGGTACTTCATGACAACATGAAGGCTGTCTTCCTGGGACACCTGAGCAAGGAAAATAATTATGAGGAGCTGGCCTATGAGACTGTGAAGCTGGAGCTTACGCTGGGAGAGAGTCCTTATCATCCTGGTGACTTCCCCATGCGGGTAGCAAGCAGGGATGAGCAGTCTGAATGTGTAGTTGTATAATTCTAATCATCCAAAGGAGAATGTTATGAAAAGAAGTATTATCACCGTAGTAGGAAGGGATACCGTCGGCATTATCGCAAAAGTATGTACATACCTGGCAGCGAATGCCATCAATATCCTGGATATCTCTCAGACGATTGTACAGGGATATTTTAATATGATGATGATTGTGGATACGGAAAATGTAGAATCTTTTGAGAAGCTTACCGGTGAGCTCGGCGCACTGGGCGAAGAAATCGGTGTCGTGATCAAGTGCCAGCAGGAAGAGATTTTCGATAAGATGCACCGCATTTAACCAGGAAAGGAGCCGCTTTTCATGATCAATCTATACGAAGTAAAAGAGACGAATGAAATGATTGAGCAGGATAACCTGGATGTGCGTACCATCACGCTTGGAATCAGCCTGATGGACTGCATCGACTCGGATCTTGCTCGCCTGAATCAGAAGATTTACGATAAAATCACGACGGTTGCGAAGGATTTGGTAAAAGTCGGAAAAGAGATCGAGGGAGACTATGGAATTCCCATTGTCAACAAGCGAATCTCGGTTACACCCATTGCGATCATCGGAGAGGCTGCCTGCAAGAAGCCGGAGGATTATGTGACTCTGGCTGAGACACTCGACCGGGCAGCGAAAGAGGTAGGCGTCAACTTTATCGGAGGATATTCTGCTCTGGTATCGAAGGGTATGACCAAGGGTGAGGAAAATCTGATTCGCTCGATCCCCGAGGCTCTCTCGAAGACAGAGCGGGTCTGCAGTTCTATCAATGTGGGATCCACAAAAACAGGACTCAATATGGATGCTGTGCGCCTTATGGGCGAAATGGTTGTAAAGACAGCAGAATATACGAAGGAGCAGGATTCTCTCGGCTGTGCGAAGCTGGTAGTATTTTGCAATGCCCCCGATGACAATCCTTTTATGGCAGGTGCCTTTCATGGTGTGACAGAGGCGGATGCCATCATCAATGTAGGTGTCAGCGGACCGGGTGTCGTAAAGCATGCCCTGAGCAAGGTACGTGGGGAGAGCTTCGAGGTGCTCTGCGAGACCATCAAGAAGACGGCATTTAAGGTAACCCGTGTCGGCCAGCTGGTAGCGCAGGAGGCTTCCAGACGCCTTGGAATTCCCTTTGGTATCATCGACCTTTCTCTGGCACCGACACCGGCCATCGGTGACAGTGTCGCGGAGATTTTGGAGGAGATCGGCCTGGAGCGCTGCGGTGCACCGGGAACTACCGCAGCTTTAGCACTTTTAAACGATCAGGTAAAAAAAGGCGGTGTGATGGCATCCTCCTATGTAGGCGGCTTAAGCGGAGCCTTTATCCCGGTCAGTGAAGATCAGGGCATGATCGATGCAGTAAAGGCAGGTGCACTGACGATCGAGAAGCTGGAAGCCATGACCTGTGTCTGCTCTGTGGGTCTTGATATGATCGCGATTCCGGGTGATACAAAGGCCAGCACGATTTCCGGCATCATTGCCGATGAGATGGCTATCGGTATGATCAATCAGAAGACTACAGCAGTTCGTCTGATCCCGGTCATCGGAAAAGGGGTAGGTGAGACCGTCGAATTCGGCGGCTTGCTCGGCTATGCTCCGATTATGCCGGTCAATGGATTCTCCTGTGAAGCTTTCGTGAGCCGCACGGGACGGATCCCGGCACCGATTCATTCTTTCAAAAATTAATCTATGAAAACAGTTGGAATCATTGCAGAATACAATCCTTTTCACAAGGGGCACGAATATCAGCTTCGGAAAGCGAAAGAGCTTTCCGGGGCTGATTTTGCTGTGATCGTAATGAGCGGTGACTTTGTACAAAGGGGTGAGCCTGCTCTGCTGGATAAGTATACGCGTGCAAGAATGGCTCTTTTGGGCGGGGCGGATCTAGTTCTGGAGCTGCCGACTGCATATGCCACGGGCAGCGCAGAGACCTTTGCCAGAGGTGCAATCAGTGTTTTAGAAGAACTAGGCTGTGTGGATACTCTTTGCTTTGGCAGCGAATCTGGAGAGATTGGTGAACTTTTACCCTATGCCCGCCTCTTTGAGGAGGAACCGCCTCTATACCGCGAGCTTCTAAAAAACTATTTAAAAGAAGGCTGTACTTTTCCGGCAGCCAGGAGCCGTGCAGCGGAGGAATATCGCAATAGCATAGAGAGAATCTTACCTTGCTGCATAGACGACGCAGACTGCCGCCAGGGGGCATCCGTTCTGGATTCGCCCAATAATATCCTGGGAGTGGAATATTTGCGAGCCCTTTTGCATAAAAATAGTAAGATAAAGCCGCTGACTCTTAAGAGGCAGGCAGCAGGCTATCATGAGCTGACTCTTGACACGAATATGGCATCAGCCAGCGGGATAAGAAATGCGATTGCTGAGTGCCTGGAAGATTCTGGAAGAGACGGCATGAGCCTGGATGCACTGGCCTGCGCACAGCTTCCAAAACCTCAGGCTGATCTTCTGACGGAAGGAATGAAAAACAGAGAAGTACTTTTTCTGAATGATTTTTCACCTCAGCTTTCTTATCGGCTGCTGACTGCTTCGAAGGAAGAGATGGCAGCTATGCAGGATGTGGGGGAGGAACTGGCAGCGCGCATGGATAAGAATCGCTTTTCCTTTACGACTGTGGAAGGCTTCGCAGATGCGATCAAGACCAGACAGGTGACCCATACCCGGGTGACTCGTGCCCTCTGTCATATTTTGCTTGGACTTTCTGAGGCTGCGCTCCAGGAGAAAAGGATAGAGGATTATCCGGTTTATCTGCGTGCACTGGGCTTTCAAAAAGGTGCCGGTGAGTTGCTTGCCAGAATCAAGACAGACGCTGCTTCTCCTCTTTTGGTCAAGATGGCAGATGCGGAAAGGCTTTTGACACCGGAGAGGTTTACGATTTTCGAAGAGGATGTAAGAGCAGCACATCTCTATGAGTCTGTGAAGGCCTTGAAAACCGGAGAGCCCATTATGAACGAATACAGGCGGACACCGGTTATTTTGCCCTGACAGAGAGTGGCTACAGAGAAATGGGACAAGGGAGGAACTCCTTCGTTATGGGTTTTTACATAGAAAAAATAGTATCAGCAGAATACGATAGTTCTACCCTATATCATTTCCTGCGGGAGGGCATGGGACTAACAAAGAAGGAAATCAGTCGGGCAAAGTTTCTTTCGGATGGGATCTGTGTGAACGGAGAGCGAAAAAAAGTAACAGTAGAGGTACGAGCAGGAGACAGGATCCGGGTGATGACAGAGAGTGAGGCTGCTATCACAAGCCATCTGAAGCCTTCGGTCACAAGGCTTCAGCTTTTGTATGAGGACGAAGCGGTGCTTGTAGTCAACAAACCCGCAGGAATCTCTGTCCACCCTTCCGGAAGACAGACCTTTGAAGCGGATACCCTGGCGAACCGTCTGGTCTATTATCTGCGGGAAAAGGGAGAAGAGGGTATCATCCGCATCGTCGGACGTCTGGATCGGGATACCTCCGGAGTAGTTCTGGCAGCAAAGAATCGGACGGCGGCGGCAAGACTTATGCGCCAACGAGAGCAGGGTATCCTCAGAAAGACATATCTGGCACTGACGGACGGGATACCGGAACCGGAGGCTGCCTATATTTGTAAGGCGCTGAAGTCGGATCCGGCAGACAAGACCAGAATGCTGATATGCGGGTCAGAGGATACGAATGCAAAGCATGCGATGACCTTTTACGAAACTGTAAATAAATGGAAAATGCAAAATACAGCTCTTGTAAGATTGCAGCTTGAGACAGGTAGGACGCACCAGATTCGAGTACATATGCAAAGCATCGGCTGCCCTCTGCTCGGAGATCCGCTCTATGGAAGAAAAGAGGGAAGAGATAAGATTGGCCGAACAGCCCTTCATGCGGCTGTCTTAAATTTCTGTCAGCCTTTTACCGGGGTGCCGCTTTCCGTTGAGGCTGAGCTTCCGAAAGACATTGTCAGATTCATGGAGGATGTGTTAGAATAGGCATGTTCTTTTTTATAGAAAGTGAGAACTTATGGGAAAATCATTATATATTGCAGAGAAGCCCAGTGTAGCCCAAGAATTTGCCAAGGCACTTGGACTTCAGACAGCCAGAAAGGACGGCTATCTGGAGGGAGAGGATGCCATTGTAACCTGGTGCGTGGGTCATCTGGTGACCATGAGCTATCCGGAGGCCTACGATGAGCGCCTGAAAAAATGGAGTCTAGGCACCCTGCCGTTTTTGCCGAAGGAATTCAAGTATGAAGTCATTCCCTCGGTGAAGAAGCAATATACCATCGTAAGCGGTCTTCTCAACCGACCGGATGTAGAGACGATCTACGTCTGCACCGACTCCGGACGAGAAGGAGAATATATCTACCGCCTGGTGGAGCAGATGGCTGGGGTGAAAGGAAAGAAGAGGCGACGGGTCTGGATCGATTCCCAGACCGAGGAGGAGATCTTAAGAGGTATCCGGGAGGCGAAAGATTTGTCTGAGTATGATAATCTTGCAAGCGCGGCCTATCTTCGTGCGAAAGAAGATTATCTGATGGGCATCAATTTTTCCAGACTTTTAAGTCTCAAATACGGAGATACCATTTCTAATTATCTGAATACCCGCTATACGGTCATTTCGGTAGGCCGGGTCATGACCTGCGTCCTTGGCATGGTGGTACGAAGGGAGCGTGAGATCCGGGAGTTCATAAAGACTCCGTTTTATCGGGTGCTTGGAGACTTCGGGCTTCACGGACGAAGGTACGAGGGCGAATGGCGGGCGGTATCCGGTTCCGTGTATTGTGAACCACATAAATTATATAAGGAAAATGGCTATAAGAAAAAGGAGGATGCGAAAAGCCTGATTCAATTTCTGGAAGCAGAAAAGCCCATGCGGGCAGTGCTGTCCTCCATAGAACGGAAAAAAGAGAAAAAAAATCCCCCTTTGTTATTTAACCTGGCAGAGCTTCAGAATGAATGCTCCCGCCGTTTTAAATTAAGTCCGGATGAAACACTTCGGGTGGTGCAGGAGCTCTATGAAAAAAAGCTGGTAACCTATCCGAGAACTGATGCCCGAGTGCTGTCCACTGCGGTAGCAAAAGAGATTTATAAGAACATCCGGGGGCTTGGCTCCTATGGAAAACTCTCTGGATATGCGAATGAGGTACTGAATAGCACCGCATGGAAAAGCATAGCGAAGACCCGTTATGTCAATGATAAACAAATTACGGATCACTATGCTATCGTACCGACCGGTCAGGGTCTTTCAGCGCTTCGAAGCCTGAATCCGGTATCGGAACAGATCTATGAGGTGATTGCAAGGCGGTTTCTGGCCATTTTTTATCCTGCAGCTGAGTATCAGAAGGTACAGCTTGTGACGGAGGTAAGAGGCGAACGTTTCTTCTCCAGCTTCAAGGTACTGCTGCAAGAGGGCTATCTAAGAGTATTGCCTCAGGGTGCAGCAGAGGCCGCAAAGAAGAAGACAGATGCAGAAAATGAGGAGACCGAGGACGTGGGTGTAGATGCTGATTTTTTGAACCTTTTGCAGCATCTGAAAAAGGGCGACCCGGTCGAAGTCAGTGGTTTTCATATCAAGGAGGGAGAAACTTCCCCGCCGAAACGATATAATTCCGGTTCTATGATTCTGGCGATGGAGAATGCCGGTCAGCTGATCGAGGATGAAGAGCTGCGAGCGCAGATAAAGGGCAGCGGGATCGGAACCAGCGCGACCAGGGCTGAGATTCTGAAGAAGTTAGTCAATAATAAGTACATTGCCCTGAATAAAAAGACCCAGATTATTACACCGACCCTGCTTGGAGAAATGATTTTCGATGTCGTACGGGCTTCGATCTACGGGCTTTTGAATCCGGAGCTGACTGCCAGCTGGGAGAAGGGACTGACCCAGATGGCGGAGGGAAAGATTACCGAAGATTATTATATGCAAAAGCTGGAAAAATACATTACGGACAAGACCCAGGCTGTAATGGCTGCCGACTACCGGAGAGCCCTGCGCCCCTGTTTTGATGCGTCGGCACGTTTTTATAAAACTCAGAAAAATGAGAAAAAGGAGACGAAGAAAAAATGAAAGCATTGGAAGTAAAAGAACTCTATACCTTAAGTGAGACTCTGGCTGCGCCACTTCTTTCGAGCGTCACCTACCCTTGGGAGGCTCTGCCGAAGATTCATGACTACATTCTGAAGCTGGGTGCAACCTTAAGCGAAGAGGAGTATGAGAAGCGGGGAGAAGATATCTGGATCGCCCGTTCCGCAAAGGTAGCTCCTACTGCATCCATCACCGGCCCCTGTATCATCGGAAAGGATACGGAGGTTCGCCACTGCGCCTTTATCCGTGGCAATGCTCTGGTGGGTGAGGGAGCGGTAGTTGGAAACTCTACCGAGCTTAAGAATGTAATTCTCTTTAATAAGGTGCAGGTTCCCCATTATAATTATGTAGGAGATTCTATTCTTGGCTACAAGGCGCACATGGGAGCAGGCTCGATTACTTCCAATGTTAAATCCGACAAAAAGCTTGTGAAGGTTCACACTCCCGAGGGCGATATTGAGACCGGCATTAAGAAATTTGGTGCAATGCTGGGTGACGAGGTCGAAGTGGGCTGTGGCTCCGTCCTGAATCCGGGTACGGTTATCGGACCCCATAGCAATATCTATCCTCTGTCCTCCGTACGTGGGGTAGTGGCAGCAAATTCCATATATAAAAAACAGGGAGAAGTAGCCGAAAAGCATGTTTAAATCAGAACATGGCGGAGTCTTTTCAGGAAGTACCCTGAAGTGGATCGCCATCATCCTAATGTTTATCGACCATTTGGGGGCAAGCATTCTGGAGGTTTTTGTCTTAAACGGATATGGGAATTCTCCGCTTGCCGGATGGATCGGACAGATCATTTTCTGGTGGAAGGCGGATCGGCTCCTGCGCTATGTGGGGCGCTCCGCTTTCCCGATCTTTTGTTTTCTGCTGGTGGAGGGTGCGGTTCATACCAAAAATATAAAAAAATACTTCGCAAGACTTTTTGCCTTTGCGCTGATTTCCGAACTTCCCTTTGACCTGGCCTTTCGCAATCAGATTCCCTGGTGGAGCCATCAAAACGTATTTTTAACGCTGACACTGGGGCTTGTAGTGATCTGGGTTTTTCAAAGAAGTGCCGGAAAAGAATGGAGAGGCTTTCTCGTTCTTGCTCTGACGGCAGTAGCGGCAGAACTTTGCCATACCGACTATGGCTCTGCGGGAGTTCTGGTGATTGCAGCCCTCTATCTGCTTCGGGAAAAAAGGGCTTTTGCACTGACAGCTGCCTATCTTTTGCTTGCCCTAAGTGGTCGGATTGAGCTATACTCCCTGCCCGGTTTTCTGCTTCTGTTTTTCTATAATGGAGAGCGGGGAGGGCAGCACCAATATTTTTTTTATTGGTTTTATCCGGTACATTTATTGCTCCTGTGCATAATTGGAAATTATTTCCTGCCCTATATTTTAATTTGGCGGGTCGCCTAAGCGACATTCTCCTACTATATAAAAAGCCCTCGGGTTCTTAGATGAACTCGGGGGCTTTCGTGATCTTGAGATGGAATACGATTCGCTAGGCTTCGAAGGTATAGGCTGCTTCAAAGCCTTCTCGAACTGCAGTTGCGATTCGTCCGCCTTTCCTTGCGTCACCCACCATGCGAACCTGGGAGGAGCAGGAGAGAAAGCTTTCTGCAAGAGCGGTACGCGGCCGTACACCGAGAGCCAGAACGACAGAATCTGCAGCTAATTTTATAATTTCATGATCCTCTGTTCTTTCCAGGGTTACGGTATTTTCCTCGATGGACAGAAGCTTATGACCGGCATAGATATCCGGATTTTTCGGAAGGATACGGCTAAGCTCATCGTTCCGAATCGCTCCAAAGATGCCCGGGCCTATTTCAGAAGCCATTTCCACGATGGAGACGGAAAGTCCGCGGCTCAAAAGCATTTCGGAGGTTTCAAGGCCGGTCAGGCCGGAACCGATGACTGCGACTTTTCCGGAAGGAGCTGCTTTTCCGGTCAGAACATCCTCTGCCGTGCATACATGACTCTGCCGGATACCTGTAAGCGGCGGAATGACAGGCTCAGCACCGCAGGCCACGATGATGCCGACAGGATTAAGAGCACGGATAAGTTCCGGTGTAGCGGCAGTGCCAAGTCTTATTTCTACGCCCAAATTGCGGATCTGTGTTTCCATAGTTTCCGTAAGGCGCGTAAGTTTGTCTTTAAAAGCAGGCTTGTCAGCCACATTCAGAGTGCCGCCAAGTTTATCTTCCTTCTCAAAGAGGACAACATGGAACTGACGCAGAGCCAGTACGCGGGCAGCCTCCATACCGGCAGGACCTCCGCCTACAACGACAGCTGTTTTTCCTGCACCGTCCTTACGAATATGAGAGAAGACATCCTCTCTGGCAGTTCGGGCATTGATGGCGCAGCGAATCGGAAGCCCCTGTCCCAATACACGTTCGCGGCAGTAGAGGCAGCCGATGCATTTGCGAATCTCGTCGGCATGGCCTGCCTTTGCCTTGTTCATAAAATCCGGATCGGCTAGCTGAGATCGACCGAGACCTACGAAATCATAGACGCCTTCTTCCAACAGGGATTCAGCAAAATCGGGATCTTTGATGGTATTGGTAGCGATGACCGGGATATGCAGGGCTTCTTTGTAAGCTTTGGCTACATGCTTTTTCCAACCGGACTGGTAGGAGAAGGGCTCGCAGTTTGCGTCACCGTTTCTGGCACTTCCGTTGCTGATGTTGATGGCATCGATGCCGAGAGACTCCAGATATTTCGCGATCTCCAGGCCATCCTCGAGAGTCAGAAAGCCTTCTACGGGTGTCATCTCATCACCGCACATCCGCACAAGGATCGGAAAACGGGATCCAAGCTTTGCCCGGATACCGGCGATAATCTCTGCGATAAAGCGACAGCGATTCTCGACACTTCCACCGTATTCATCCGTTCTCCGGTTATAATATTTACTGAAGAACTGGGCGATCAGATAACCGTGGGCACCGTGAAGCTCGACACCGTCATAGCCGGCCTTTTGACAGCGGACAGCGGCATCGATAAATTTCTCTTCCACACGCTTGATATCATCCAGAGTCATTTCTTTCGGCACGGGGCGTCCCTCAGCGATGGGAACGGCGCTGGGTGCCAGATTCTGGCGTCCGGTAAAGCTTGGATTGGAAGTGGCACCGCCATGATGAATCTGTGCGACGATGCGGCAGTCATAGAGATGCACGGCATCGGTGAGCTTTTCCATCTCAGAGATATGATAGTCCCTGGCGATGCGAAGGTTGTGGATAGACGGAATGCTGTCCACGTCGTCCACACCGGTATATTCATTGATGATCATGCCGATGCCGCCTTTTGCACGCTCCTGATAGTAGCGAATCTGTCTGGAGGTGACGATACCGTCTTTATCGGCGAGGTCGGTGGCCATGGGCATCATAATGCCGCGGTTTTTCAAAACCATGGTACCGATGCGGCCTTGTTCAAATAATTTGTTGTAGCTCATTGTAAATCTCCCTTTCTATTTAAAAATATCATCAGCAATTTCCACGTAGGACACTGGAAGAAATTCCCTTCAGCATTTTCCGGTCGATACTCTTTAAGCCCTTTAGGAGGGTATCAAGATCCTCTTTTGTAGTAAATGCGCTAATGCTTACCCGAACCGTACCGTCGAATTCTTCATCCTTCAGATACTTATGAATCCGTGCAGCACAGTGGTGACCGGCACGAACAGCGATATTCCATTCCTTGTCAAGGATTGCACCTACCTCATTGGCACGAAATCCGCTAAGGTTCAGGGAAATGACACCTGCCTGAAGCGAAGGATCCGGTGCACAGTAGAGCTGCAGCCCCGGAATCTCGCGAAGCTTCGGAATCAGATATTCCATCAGTTCGTCCTCCGTCCTTTTGGGCTTTGCAGTTTTCAGCCACTGAAGTGAAGCCTGCAAGCCTGCGATGGCAGGAGTGTCCATGCTTCCACATTCCATTTTTTCGGGCATATAGCGTGGCATCTCTTCACTCAGGGATTTCATCCCATTGCCGCCGGCCAGAAGCTCTTCGAGGTCAATCCCGTTTTTTAAAAGAAAGCCTCCGATCCCAAAGGGGGCATAGAGGGTTTTATGTCCCGCAAAGGTGATGGCATCTGCTTTAAGAGCTGAGAAGCGCAGTTTCAAAAGCCCCATAGCCTGGGCAGCGTCTAGGAGAGTAAATGCTCCGTATTCCTTGGCTAAGTGAAAAATTTCACGAGCCGGCAGAATATAGCCGGTGACATTGCTGATGGCAGTGACGCTGACAAAATCAGGAGGTGTCTTTTGGAACATCTCCTTTGTCGCAGCAAGGTCGATGGATAAGTCATCCGCCAGGGGTAATTCCAGAATCTGAATGCCGAGACGTTTTTCTAAAAGCTTTAAAGGCCTTAAGACAGCATTGTGCTCATAAGGCGAAACATAGGCCACGGAGGCCTTTGTCCATTTTTGCCCCTGGATGATTTGATTCAGGGCTATGGTCACGGAGGGAGTCAGGATCACCTGCGCCTGTTCCCTGGCATCACAGAGGCTGATAAGCTGGCTGCGTACATCGTGAATCATCGCAGTAGCCTCTCTGGCTGCCTGGTAAGCACCACGGCCGGCATTGACTGCAGAGGTTCGGTTGAAATGATCCACCGCATCCCAGACACAGTCCGGCTTTGGAAAAGTCGTGGCACCGTTATCGAGATAAATCATAGTATCATCTCCGATTTCATTTAAAGTAGTAATTGCTTTTTACTTGAAATATAATTCGCGAATGTATTCTACCGGCATTTGCTGCCCGGTCCAGCGCTCAAAGGCCTTTGCACCCTGATGAAGCAGCATATATAAGCCGTTGAAGGTGGAACAGCCGGCTTCTCTGGCAGTTCGAAGAAGCTTGGTTTCCAGCGGATGGTAGATGACATCACCTACGACAAGTCCGGGATGAAAGAAGGAGGCATCCGGGATCAGGGAAGCGTCCTCGTTTGGAGGCATTCCGACAGAGGAAGTATGAATCAGAAGATCCGCATCGGAGAGACAGGCCTTTAGGGTCTTTTCGTCTGCCAAATCAAAGAGCCGGATGCGGCAGCTGCAGGCCTGATGGATACGCTTTGCTTCTTCGGCAATCATTTTTGCGGAAGCTGATGCACTGCGGGCAAAGACATCGATCACGGCACTCCCGTCGAGGGCGGCCTGAGCCAGAATTGCAGCAGCAGCACCTCCGCTTCCCAGCATGACCACATGCTTACCCTCGCAGGAGAAGCCGGCATCCTGCATGGAAGTCAGAAAGCCATAGCCGTCCGTATTGTCACCGAAGAGCTTTCCGTTATGATTAACAACGGTATTGACCGCACCGCAGAGGTCTGCGATAGGAGAGTGCTCGTCACATCGTTCGTACATCCGCCGCTTTAAAGGCATCGTGCAGTTCCAGCCTGCTGCACCAAGGGTGATAAGACCATTTATGGCCTCCTCAAAATGCGCCTCATCTACCTGAAAAGCCAGGTAAGCATAATCAAGGCCAAGCTTCTGAAAGGAAGCATTGTGCATGGCGGGAGAGATGCTGTGAGCCACCGGATCACCCAGAAGACAGGTTAATTTTGTTGTTCCGGAAATTTCAAAAAAATTGTTCATTTTTACACCTTTTACTTGAAGTTTACTAGATTATCGTGTACAATTTTAACAAGATTATGTGTGCGGACTTGGCGTTACCCGTTGGACGGAAAAGGGTAACACTTTCATCAATTAAGAGTACAAAAGAATAGAAGAAAAGTCAATTGTATTTTATGGGTCTATTG
>CAVHYN010000070.1:0-7649 GCA_963640245.1 Bulleidia sp. | reverse complement strand
ATTGTTCAGAATGTACGAAAAGAAATACAATTTTCATTTACCTTTTCGGGAAATTCGACTTGATAATAAAAGTAGAACAAGGTATAATGGACTTAAGATTGTTAGGAATTTAACACAGTAAAGTGATAGGTAAAAGGAGGAATATGCCATGCATATGGTAGACGGAGAACACGGACATTGCCACGGACATGAACACGATCATGACCATGGACATTGTCACGAGCATACACACGAGCACAGCCATGAGGGCTGTGGCTGCGGCTGCGGTGAGCACAAGCCGGGTAGCGAGCAGGAAGCACTGCTTTCCTATATGCTGGATCACAACAAGCATCACGCAGCAGAGCTTTGTGAGGTAGCTAAGAAGTTCCGTGAGACAGGAAAGGAAGATGTGGCAGTACAGATTGAGAAGGCTGTCGAGAACTTCGAGAAAGGAAATCTGTATTTGAGCCTTGCACTTTCCTTAGTACAGTAGAGACATTTATAAGGAGGCAGCATTATGTGCTTGGCAACTGTATACAAGACTAAAAAAGACTCGGAAGAGGTCGTACTGAAGAACGTCAGCAAAATCTATGTAGAAGGAGACTCTGTCCGCCTGATTGATATCATGGGTGCAGAGGTTATAGTAGAGGGAACGATTTCCTTCGTAGATCTGACAGGTTCTGTCGTAAAATTAAATTGCCCGGCTGATTAAGTCAGGGCAATGAGGGTTGATGTCAATTTATATTGATATAGAAAGAAAATGGAGGTTGGTTGAAATGGCAAAATTAACAAACATCATGAACGAGCGCATGGCGCTTTCTTTCGAGGTTTTCCCGCCGAAGACTGAGAAGGGCATGGAGAATCTTCCTGGCACAATCGAGCATCTGTGCAAGTATCAGCCGGATTACATTTCCTGTACATACGGCGCAGGCGGTGGAAATGTAGGTGCAAACCGTGAAGTATGTCAGATGATCAAGAAGGCTGGCACAACTGCAGTTACACACTTTACCGTTATCAAGAATACCAAGGAAGGCATGAAGGAACAGCTCCAGCAGTATCTGGATGAGGGCGTAGAAAATGTTCTGGCTCTTCGTGGAGATATTCCTCTTGGCGAGACCACTACCTGCGGTGACTTCCAGTATGCAACAGATCTTGTAAAGTTCATTCGCGATGAGTTCGGTGACAAGTTCGAGATCGCTGTAGCAGGTTCTCCGGAAGGACACATTGCCTGCAGAAGTCTGGAGTCCGATATTGCAGTTCTGAAGCAGAAGCAGGACAACGGCGCTGACTACATCATGACTCAGCTTTGCTGGGATATGGAGCAGTTCAAATACTGGCTGGATGCGATCTACAGCGCAGGCATCGACATGCCGGTAGACGTAGGAGTTATGCCGATTCTGGATCAGGCAGCTACCATCAATATGGCACTGTCCCGCAACGGCTGCGTTATGGATCATGAGCTTTGCAAGATCATTTCCAAGAACTGGCTCTTCCCGAATCCGTTTGCAGCAAAGGATGCTGACGGCAAGCCGTTCGATATGTTCTATGATGACAAGGTTAAGAGATTCCGCGAAGCAGGAATCGAGTACACCATCAAGCAGATCGATACCTATCGTTCTCTGGGTGTAAATGGTATCCATCTGTATGCACTGAATAAGTGGAAGGATGTATCCGAGATCATCGACCGTGCAGGTCTGAAGACTTTAGTTTAAGCTTGACTATATCAAGGTTGCGGGCGGGGCACAAACCTGCCCGCGATCAAAGGCAGGAGAGAACAAAAATATGCCACATACAATTGCTGTAGCCGGAAAAGGCGGTGTTGGCAAGACTACACTCACAGGACTTCTGATTGAATACCTCTGCCAGAAGAAGCAGGGGCCGGTGCTCGCGGTAGACGCAGATGCCAATTCGAATCTGAATGAGGTTCTGGGCGTGGAGGCAGCTCCGACATTGGGCGAGATCCGTGAAGAGATTGCGCATGCCGAGTCGGCAGGGACGAATCCGATTCCGAAGGGAATGTCCAAGCAGGATTATGCAGAAGTAAAGTTCGGAGAAGCACTTTCCGAACAGGATGACTACGATTTGCTGATCATGGGTCATACACAGGGAAAGGGATGCTATTGCTTTGTCAATGGACTTCTCACGACCCAGATAGCAAGATATTCCAAGAATTATAAATACATTGTAGTAGACAATGAAGCGGGAATGGAACATATCAGCCGGGGAATTCTTCCGTCGGTGGATACCATCATTCTGGTCAGTGACTGCTCACGCAGAGGTGTGCAGGCGGTAGGGCGTATCGCGAAGCTGATTCCGGAATGCGGGCTCAAGCCTAGAACCGTGGGACTGATTATCAATCGCGCTCCAGGCGGAGTGCTGAATGCGGGAACGAAAGAAGAGATCGAAAAACAGGGCCTTCATCTGCTGGGCGTCGTTCCTCAGGACGAGCAGGTGTTTGAATATGATTGCGATGGAACGCCGACAGTACAGCTTCCGGAGGATTCTCCGGTTCGAAAGGCGCTCTACGGAATCATTGATGGGTTGGATCTTTCATAATAAATTTATGAAAATAAAAAAGGTAGGAGGTTTATAATGGGAGATTTAAAATTGACAACGGTGGAGGAAATGGAAGCCGCAACAGCCAGACTTCTGGAGACAGGAGCGAAGGTAGGAGCGGATGCCTGGCAGCTTCGTGTGAAGAACCAGACACCGCACTGTAAGTTCGGTGAGCAGGGTGTCTGCTGCCGAATCTGTGCTATGGGACCGTGCCGTATCACACCGAAGGCACCGAGAGGTATCTGCGGATGTGATGTACATGGTATCGTAGGACGTAACTATCTGAAGTTCACAGCCGGCGGAGCAGCCACACACTCTGACCACGGCCGTGAGATTTGCCACACCCTGTATGCTGCAAAGCCGGATGGAGCTTACAAGGTAAAGGATCCGGAGAAGCTGATCCGCATCGCAAAAGAGTGGGGCGTAAAGACCGAGGGTAAGGATATCTACGATCTGGCTCATGAGATGGCAGAGCTGGCTCTGATGGAGTATGGTAAGCCCTTCGGTACACAGAGATGGCTGAAGAGAGCTCCGGAGCATACCCAGAAGCTTTGGCATGATGCTGAGATCGAGCCGAGAGCGATTGACCGTGAGGTTGCTACATCCCTGCATATGACTCATATGGGATGTTCTTCACTTCCGGAAGCACTGGTTCGTCAGTCACTGCGTGCAGGCTTGGCAGATGGCTGGGGCGGATCCATGTGCGGAACAGAGTTCTCTGACGTACTGTTCGGAACTCCGAAGCCCCTTGAGACAGAGGCAAATCTTGGCGTTATGAACGCTGACAATGTAAACATCGTAGTACATGGACATGACCCGTCACTTTCTGAGATGGTCTGTGAATATGCAGACGATCCGGAGATGATCGCATATGCAAAGAGCATGGGCGCTAAGGGCATTACCGTATCCGGTGTCTGCTGTACTTCCAACGAGGTAGCTATGCGTCGTGGTATCCCGATGGCAGGTAACTTCCTGTCTCAGGAAAACGTAGTTCTGACAGGTGCCTGTGAGGCTATCGTCGTAGACGTACAGTGTATCTTCCCGGCACTTGGACCCTTGAGCAAGTGCTTCCATACCAAGTTCATCACCACTTCTCCGATCGCACAGATGCCGGATGCAGATTACATTCGTTTTGATGCCGGAACTGCTGCAGAGAAGGCAAAGCTGATCGTTAAGACAGCATGTGAAAACTTCAAGAATCGTAAGCCGGAGCTGGTATACATTCCGGATCAGAAGCAGAAAGCTACTGTAGGATATTCTCTGGAGGCTCTGGTAAAGACTCTGGATGGTGTAACCAACTCTCAGGTAGATGTAACCGGAACCACAAAGCCGCTTCTTGAGTGTATCACATCTGGTGTTATCCGTGGTGCAGTAGCTATGGTAGGCTGCAACAACCCGAAGATTCGCCCGGACTATGCACATATCGAGCTTATGAAGAAGCTGATCGCAAATGATATCGTAGTTGTAGCTTCCGGATGTTCTGCACAGGCAGCTGCAAAGGCAGGTCTGATGGATAAGGCTGCAAAGGATCTCTGCGGCGCTGGTCTGAAGAGAGTCTGTGAGCTGGCAGATATCCCGCCTGTACTTCATATGGGATCCTGCGTAGACATCAGCCGTATGATGGTTCTGGTATCAGAGCTTTCCAAGGATTCCGGACTGAATATCTCCCAGCTGCCGGTAGTAGGCTGCGCACCGGAGTGGATGTCTGAGAAGGCTGTTTCCATCGGTAACTACGTAGTAGCAACCGGTATCGATACCTTCCTTGGTGTTGACCCGTATGTATCCGGTTCTTCCGAGATGGGTCAGTGGCTGACCGAAGGCGTTCGTGATTGGGTTGAGGCTGCTTATACTGTTGAGACTGATATCGAAAAGCTGGTTGACAAGATGATCGACCGTATCGAGGAGAAGAGAACCGCACTGGGAATCTAATCCGGATAATAAAGTAAGAATAAGACCGGAGGGAATAGACGTGAAAATAGCAATTACCGGAAAGGGCGGAGTCGGCAAGACGACCTTTGCAGCCACCCTTGCAAGACTATATGCGGAGGAAGGATGCACGGTACTGGCGGCGGACGTAGACCCGGATGCAAATCTGGGCCTGGCTCTGGGCTTCCCGGAAGAGATTCTGGACTCCATCGTTCCGATTTCAAAGATGAGAAAGCTGATCGAGGAGCGTACCGGAGCAGGCCCCGGAAATGCTATGTATACATTAAATCCCAAGGTAGATGACATACCGGACACCTACAGTAAGACCTATAACGGGGTCAAGCTTTTGACTCTGGGAACCGTAGAGACCGGAGGGGGCGGCTGTGTCTGCCCCGAACATGTCATGCTGAAGCGGATCTTAAGTTATCTGAGTCTTAGAAGCAAGGATGTCGTCATCATGGATATGGAGGCGGGTTTGGAGCATCTGGGACGTGGTACCTGCGAAGGAATGGAACAGTTTGTCGTGGTCATTGAACCGGGAGCACGGAGCATTCAGACTTATAAGAATGTAAAGCGTCTGGCACATGATCTCGGCATCGAAACCGTCCGCGTCGTAGCCAATAAGGTACGCGGAACGGAGGATGAGGATTTTATCCGTTCCAAGATTCCTGCAGAAGATTTGCTCGGATTTATTCATTATAACCCAGAAGTGATCGATGCAGACCGTCAGGGAAAATCACCCTACGATGTAAGTGAGTCTGCAAAGGAGGAAATCCGGAAGATTAAGGGAATCCTCGATCAATCGAATTAGAATTTGGAGGTATAATACCGTGACATTATTTGATAGAGTATTCGGCGGCAACGATGCAGTTTACGGCCTGACCGAGGCTGCCATCGATGGCGCAATCGCACAGTATGGTGCAGATGCAGCAGTTTCTTTTCCGGACACTGCATACAGCCTTCCCTGTTACTACTCCGTAACAGGCACCAAGGTTACAAACTTAGGTGAGTTAAAAGAGGCTCTGGGAGTTGTAAAGACTCTGATGACCAGAGAGAAGAGACTGAATGACGCGTTTATGAGCGGTGTAGCTACAGCTCTTTGCGCTGAGTTTATCGAAGTTTTGAAGTATATGAACGGAGCAAAGCCGTACGAAGATCCCTGCTACGGACATCTGGCAGATGCCATCATCCGTGAGCTTGGTGTCCCCCTTGTAACAGGTGATATCCCGGGCGTAGCTGTTATCCTGGGAAGCGCTCCGACCAAGGAAGAAGCAGTTGAGCTGGTTAAGAGCTATCAGGCACAGGGTATCCTGGTTACACTGGTAGGCGGCGTGATCGATCAGTGCGTAGAGGCAGGCCTGAACATGGGCTACTCCGTACGTATCGTACCGCTGGGCAAGGATGTAACAGCTGTTATCCATGTTGTATCTGTAGCCCTTCGTGCAGCCCTGATCTTCGGTAACGTAACACCGGGTGATGCAGCTTCCCTGATGAAGTATACCATGGATCGTGTACCGGCATTTGTAAACGCATTCAAGCCGCTCGATGACGTCATCGTAGCTTGCGGTGCAGGTGCAATCGCTCTCGGTTTCCCGGTAGTTACCAATGAGACTGAGAATATCTTCCGCGTACCGAAGAGCCTGATCGTTCAGGAGGACGTATCCAAGTTTAATGCTACTTCTATTGAAGCAAGAGACATCAAGATCAAGGTTACCAAGATCGATATCCCGGTTTCCTTCGCATCTGCATTCGAGGGCGAGATTATCCGCCGCGGTGATATGCAGGTTGAGTTCGATGGTTCCCGTGTGGACTGCTTCGAGCTTGTTGAAGCAAAGGATGCATCTGAGATTGAAGACCATAAGATCGAAGTCATCGGACCGGATTTCGACGAGTTCGAGGTAGGCAGCAAGCACAGCATCGGCTACGTCGTAGAGGTTGCCGGCAAGAGCATGCAGGCTGACTTTGAGCCGGTATTCGAGCGTAAGTTCCACAGCTACCTGAACTGCATCGAGGGTGTGATGCATACCGGTCAGCGTGACATGATCCGTATCCGTGTAAGTAAGAACGCTTACGAGGCAGGCTTCCGTGCAAAGCACATCGGTGAGGTTCTGTATGCAAGAATTAAGAATGAGTTCGACGCTGTCGTAGACAAGTGCCAGGTTAAGGTTATTACCGATCCGGAGCTTTGTACAAAGATGCGTCATGAGGAAGCAATTCCGCTGTTTGACAAGCGTGACGACCGTCTGGCTACCCTGACCGATGAGTCTGTAGAGGTATATTACAGCTGTATCATGTGCCAGGCATTCTCCCCGTCCCACGTATGCGTGGTTACTCCGGAGCGTCTGGGTCTGTGCGGTGCCGTTTCATGGCTGGATGCAAAGGCTACCAACGAGTTGGATCCTCAGGGACCCTGCCAGATTATCACAAAAGAGAAGCCGATCGATGAGAGAATCGGAGAGTATGAGGATGTCAATGAGGCTGTGAAGCTGTACTCCCAGGGTGCTCTGGAAGAGGTTTCCCTGTACTCCATCATGGAGAAGCCGATGACCTCCTGCGGATGCTTCGAGTGTATCTGCGGTATCGAGCCCTTCTCTAACGGTGTAGTTATCACAAACCGTGAGTACGCTGGCATGACCCCTCTTGGAATGACCTTCTCCGAGCTGGCTAGTATGACAGGCGGCGGAGTTCAGACACCTGGCTTCATGGGACATGGAAAGCACTTCATCTCCTCTAAGAAGTTTATGAAGGCTGAGGGCGGAATCGAGCGTATCGTATGGATGCCGAAGGAACTGAAAGAATCCGTAGCAGAGCGTCTCAATGAGACCGCAAAAGAGCTTTATGGTATCGACAACTTTACCGATATGATCGGTGATGAGACTATCGCAGAGGATCCGGAAACCTTGCTTGCATTCCTTACAGAAAAAGGACATCCGGCACTTGGCATGGATCCGATGATGTAGTATAATATCAAAGATAATTGGCTTTACGCATAGGGACTGGTTCCCTATGCGTTAAAACCGCTTAAAGAACAAGGAGGTAACCTAGAAATGCCGTTTACTGGAAAATCAGGAAAATTCAACGCTGCTATCCGTACCGTTGAAATCGGAACCGGAGAGAAAGCAGTGAAGCTTGGTGGAGAGAATGTACTGCCGTTTTATACATTCGACGCGCCGATCGAGAACGCACCG
>CAVHYN010000069.1:496-20804 GCA_963640245.1 Bulleidia sp. | reverse complement strand
GTTATAATGATCGTATTTAAGAAAGCGGAAGAACAATCTTCTTTTTCTTATATTTTTCATCTGTATTTTCACGATACAGCACAATTTTTTTACCAATCACCTGTACCACTTCTGAACGGGTACGGTCGGCAATGACCTCTGCTATTTCACGAGGATCATCTGCGCAATTTTGCAATACACTGAGCTTAATCAGTTCTCTTGCAGTTAATGCTTCCTCTACGGCTTTTGTAAATTCCGGAGTCACAGATGATTTTCCAACCTGAAAAATCGGTTCCATGGTCATTGCAAGGCTTTTCAAATAAGCACGCTGTTTGCTTGTCATGGTTTCTCCTTTTGCAATATATTTAGTCCGCAGTGCGCGCTCAACGACGCTACGCTTCCTGTCGCACTGCTCATAGCCTAACGGAAATAATCAAATGCTAGGCCATACATACGAACCGTATCGCCTTCCTGGATACCGGCCGCCTCTAATTCCTTTAAAATACCTGTATTTTTCAAGAAGTTCTGGAAGAATGAGAAACCCTTCTCAGAATCCAGATTCGTATATCCAAGCATTTTCTCAATACGCGGTCCTTCTACGATAAATACGCCCTCTTCCTCCTCGGATTTGGTAACTGTATAAGGAAGATTTTCGTATACCAGCTCTTCGCCCGGGAAATATTCCGGTTCAAATACAATGGCTTCCTGAGGCGCCTGATTTAGCAGCTCCTGTACATAATAGAGAAGCTCCTTTAAGCCCATTCCTGCTACAGCCGAGATAGGGAATACCTTGATTCCCTTCGGTTCGAACTCGGCTTTCAGGCGTTCAAGGGCTTCATCGCTTTCACCAAGGGCATCGATTTTATTCGCGGCGATAACCTGGGGACGTGCTGCGATTTCAGCATTGTATGCCTCGAGCTCCTTGTTGATGGCATAAATATCCTCGACAGGATCCCGGCCTTCGGTGGAAGCCGCATCTACGATATGTATCAGTACGCGGGTGCGTTCGATATGGCGTAAGAATTCATGTCCCAGTCCAACGCCCTCCGAGGCACCTTCGATCAATCCGGGAATATCAGCGATGACAAATCCCGGCATATCGGGCAGATCCACTACACCCAGATTCGGATTCAGTGTTGTAAAATGGTAATTCGCAATCTTGGGCTGCGCATTGGTCACACGGGATAAGAAGGTCGATTTTCCTACATTTGGGAAACCTACAAGACCTACATCCGCGATGACCTTCAGCTCCAGTAAAACCTCCAGCTCCTGAGCCGGCACACCGGGCTGTGCATATTTGGGAACCTGCATCGTAGAAGTGGCAAAGTGCATGTTGCCGGCACCGCCCCGACCACCTTCCAGAATGATCTGGCGACGATTGTCCCCAGACATATCAGCAATAACCTTTCCGCTGTTCGCTTCCCTGATAATCGTTCCTTCCGGAACCTTTAATATGATATCACTGCCATTTTTTCCATGACAGCGTCTTTTTCCGCCTTCTTCTCCGTCCTGTGCCTTGAATTTACGCTTGTGACGGTATTCATAGAGGGTATTCAGTCCCTCATCCACTTCAAAAATCACATCACCGCCGCGTCCGCCGTCTCCGCCGTCCGGGCCACCGTTTGGCACATACAGCTCTCGACGAAAGCTGACATGTCCATCTCCGCCCTTCCCTGAGCGGATCATAATTTTTGCTCTGTCTGCAAACATAATTTTCTCCGATAATGGTAAAAAAGGCTTCAAATCTAACCGACTTGAAGCCCTTACATAACCAACTTATTCTGCTGCTACCGGAACGATAGAAACCTGCTTTTTGTCTCTGCCCTTTCTCTCGAATCTTACGACTCCGTCTGTCAGAGCGAACAGGGTATCGTCACCACCGCGTCCTACGTTCACACCCGGGTGAATCTTGGTTCCGCGCTGTCTGTAAAGAATGTTTCCGGCCTTTACGAACTGTCCGTCGGCTCTCTTAGCTCCCAGTCTCTTGGACTCGGAATCTCTGCCGTTCTTTGTAGAACCTACTCCCTTTTTATGAGCGAATAACTGAAGGTTCATCTGTAACATGGTATTACACCTCCTTGAATACAATCCTGATATATGGTTTCCCATAGCTTTTTTGAATGTCTGTCAGTCCAAGTACCATGGAATCCAACAAAAGTGCGGCTTTCTCGGATAAGGGTTCAGGGAAGGCACAGGTCAATATCCCATCCTTCTGTTCCCCGGTAAACTCATCCTCCGTGAAGGCTTCTATCGAGTTCAACGCGTTCAGCGACAAAGCACTGACGGCTGCACATATGATATCCGAACCTTCCTCCGCATATCCGGCATGTCCGCTGATATCGAACCCCAGATACTGATTGGATTTCTTATATATGGTAACGGTAATCATGACATTAGTTAGCAGAGATCTTCTCGATCTTTACTTCTGTGTACTGCTGTCTGTGACCATTCTTCTTGTGATATCCAGATTTTCTCTTGTACTTGTAAACGATGACTTTCTTTGCTTTTCCGTCACCGATTACAGATGCAGTTACAGTAGCTCCTGCTACAGTCGGTGTACCTACGGTCAGAGAATCTCCGCCGATTGCGAGAACCTGAGTGAACTCATAAGACTCACCAGCTGCAACACCAAGCTTCTCAACCTTGATTACATCGCCTTCAGATACTTTGTACTGTTTACCACCTGTTGCAATAATTGCGTACATCCTGTGGCACCTCCTAAAATAATTACTCGCCAACTGCGGTGATATGCTTTCTTATAAAGAAGCACATACTTATACCTCATTGTGCGGCATCTTTAATATAATAGCAGGACAGACTCCTGCTGTCAAGTGATATTTTACATATTTTGATCAGCTGTTTGCCTGCTCTGCAAGTGTTTTCTGTACCTTCTTTCGGGTGATCTCAACCAGGCCTAAAGGAGTCATGTCGACCAGAGTTGTACGGACAGAATCCTTTTTTAATTCCGCTCCCAGTACCGCCATAAGGAGCTGTTTATCCACTTCCCGCTCCATATCGATAAAATCTGCTACGATGATCCCGGATAGGTTCCGAAGTCGAAGCTGTCTGGCCAGCTCCTTTGCTGCCTCCAGATTGATTTTTAGGAAGGTGTCTGACTTCTTCTTTTTGCCGGTATATTTGCCTGTATTTACATCGACTACGGTAAGGGCTTCCGTCGGTTGAATCACAAGATAACCGCCGGATTTCAACCATACGCGCTCCGAAAGCGCATTTTCCAGGGCTTTTGATAGTCCATAGATACTGTTCAGAGATGGAGCGGTTTTTTCATAAAAGGTAAGCTTTTGCAAATCCTCGGGTTGGTGCGCCCTCAGATAGGCCTGCAGTTCTTCGTAAATATCTGTGCGATCGGTTATGATTTTGGTAAAACCTTCCTTTGGAAGTCCGCGCAGTCTTGTCATATAGGCTGACGGCTCCTTGTATACAAGAGAAAAACAGGACTGATTTCGACCAAAATCCACGGTTTGCCTGTAGGTGGCCGTAAGATCCTTAAGTTCTTCCTTTAATTCCTCTTCGGATATGCCTGCTGCATTCGTGCGGACGATTATCCCAAAATCATCAGACAAAAAAGGCTCTGCAATGATACGAAGTCTCTGCTTTTCCTCAGGCGAAAGCTTGGAAGAAAGACCTAAGCTGCGTTTCCCACTGGTAAGAACCAGATATTTTCCGGCAAAATTCAAGTTTGTGCTGACTGTAGGTGCTTTGGTTTTGACAGCCTCTCGACTCACCTGTACTAGAAATTCATCTCCGATGACCAGCTTATGATTTTTTTTCGATGTCGTGTAAAGGGGTGTGTCATTGTCGTTTAAAGCATAATAACAGAGCTGCCCGTCTGCGATCTCGATAAAGGCCGCGCTGATATTGGCTGCGATATTTTTCACCTTACCTACGTAGATATTTCCAAGTATCGAGGCGTCGCCTGCAGGCAGGCAAGAGAGCTCAGTGACACTTCCGTTTTCATAGAAAGCGTAGACGATACGCTCCTGCTCTTTTAAAGACAGGCTAGATACCAGAAAAATACCGTTTTCCTGTGCAGTCGGGGTATCTGTCATGATTTCTGTCGGCTTCATCAAAAATTTTCTCCCAGATCTTCCAGGCTTACAAGTCTTCGGGACTCTCCCTCTCCTGCCAGATTTGCATATAGCTCTTTGCGATGAATCAAAAGGGCAAATTCCGGAAGTTCGAAACCTGCAAAATCCGCGAAGGCTTCCAGGACAAGCTCGGGCTTCACGTTCTCAGCACTTCCGGCAGAAAGCTGTAAGAAGAGAAAATCATTTTGACATTTATTTTCATAGATCAGGGGCTTCAAATCCATCTCGCGCTCGCTCTTTTTTGTCTTTTTGGTCACAAGGATCTGCTCCTGTGCGCAAAAGGCCTGCCATTTTTCGGCGAGTCCATGCTCAAACGTGCAGTCTGCAGGCAGACTATCATCCCGGAAACGTACTTCATAGTCAGCAGCTGCCACAAGGGACATGGCGTTGGCCGCCTTCTCTTCCGGAATTTTACGAAAAGAAAGCACTTCTACTCCCTCGGCCATGACGGCATTCAGACGCTTTACTGCAGACGCGGAAGACAATTCATTTCCTATTTCAATGTCCAGATACTCGCCATCGCTGGTCAGTCCCACTCCAAGCGGCGAAGCAAAGGACATGATCATATGCGGGCTGAAGCCTGCAGAATAACAGATATCAATGTCTGCCCGCCGCATGGCTTTCTGAAAATAGCGCATGATATCCAGATGACCGATGAATTTCATAATGCCATATTTGCGAAATTTAATCCGGATTTTCATCGATTCTCACCTCCTGTAACACTCTTTTCGGCACTGGGACAGCATCCGGTATGATAGCTGCCTGCGCCACAGCCCTGACACTGCTGTCGGCAATTCGGTGTTACGGTCTCTTCACGAGCCCGCTTCCACTCGCGCAGCAGGAATTTCTTCGTAACACCGATATCGATGAAATCCCAGGGAAACAGTTCATTTTCATCGCGCTTTCTGGTGGTATAGAACGGTACATCCAATCCGGTCTCTTCAAAGGCATGAAGCCATCTGTCATTATCGAAGCATTCGCTCCAGGAATCGAAGAGACAGCCGTTCCGGTAAGCAGCCAGAAGGGATGCGCCCACCCGGCGGTCGCCGCGGGCGAGAATACCCTCCAGCACGGTTACATCCGCCTCGTGCCAGTTGTATTTGATGCTCTTTTTATTGAGCTGAGCCTTGATTTCGCTGTTGACGATATAAGCCTTGTCAAGAAATTCTTCCTTGGTGCACATGCGCGCCCATTGGAACGGAGTAAAGGGTTTCGGTACAAAGAAGGAGGTGCTGACGGTAATCTGACATTTTCCGTTGCGCTTGTCCTTCGGAATCTCATAGTAACGCTTTGCAATCTTCTCAGCCAGCCAGGCAATGGCTTTTTCGTCCTCCACGGTCTCAGTGGGCTGTCCCAGCATAAAATACAGCTTTACCTTTTGCCAGCCGCCCTCAAAGGCCTGTCCGGCGCCCTCTAGGATAATTTCTTCCGTCAGTCCCTTGTTGATGACATCTCGAAGACGCTGAGAGCCAGCTTCCGGAGCGAAGGTCAGGCTACTTTTTCGAATATCCTGAACCTTACTCATAACATCCAGAGAAAAGGCATCAATTCGAAGGGAGGGAAGGGAAATATTTACCCCCTTATTCCCGAAGGTATCGATCAGAAAATTTACCAGCTCCGGCAGGCAGCTAAAATCGCTTGAGCTTAAGGAACTAAGGGAAATCTCCTCATGTCCGGTATTTTTCAGCATTTCAAAGGCAGCTTCTTTCAGCATTTCCAGAGAACGTTCCCGAATCGGACGATACAGCATACCGGCCTGACAGAAACGGCAGCCACGGATACAGCCTCTTTGAATCTCGAGAACGACACGATCCTGTGTAACCTTGATAAAAGGAACCAAAGGCTTTCTGGGATAATAGGTATTTGCCAGATCTGTTACCACCTGTTTGCGGACAGTTGCCGGAGCATGCGCATTGTTTGGGGTCATGGACGCAAGCGTTCCATCCTCCTTATAAGTTACATCGTAGAAGGCCGGTACATAGATCCCGGGGATTTCCGCTGCCCGCTCCAGAAACTGCGAGCGGCTCTCTCCGGCTGCCCGAGCGGCCTTGTAAGCATCCATCAGAGCAAAATAAGACGTCTCGCCTTCTCCAATATAAAAAAGATCAAAGAAATCTGCCAACGGTTCCGGATTGGTAGCACAGGGACCGCCGCCGATGACAATGGGGTCATCCCAGGTACGTTCCTTGGAAAAAAGCGGAATCTGGCTTAAATCCAGGATCTGAAGTACATTTGTATAGGCCATCTCATACTGGAGGGTGATACCCAGAAAGTCAAAATCCCGGATGGGATCCTGTGACTCCAGGGCAAAGAGCGGAATGTGCTGCTCCCGCATGATTTTATCCAAATCTGTCCATGGGGAATAGACACGCTCACACCAGACATCCTCCCGCTGGTTGAACATATCATACAGGATTTGGATACCCAGGTGGGACATACCTATTTCGTAGACGTCCGGGAAACACATACAAAAACGAACTGCAACCTGCTCTTTGTCTTTGTATACAGCATTGATTTCATTGCCCAGATATCTGGCCGGTTTGTCGATTTTCAATAATATTTCATCTGTTAAAGCAAGCTTTTTCATAGTAACCTCTCTAATTTTTCCTGCATTTTTGAACTGCCAGCATCCCAAGCAAAAGAAAACCAAAGTCCAGAAAAATACTGGTGCGTTCCGAAGAAGCCCAGACTGTGGGGGAGAGTCCCATACTGACTTTGGAGGCTGAGACGATGGTAAGAAGAGCCAGTGCGTCGATGGAATGCTCTGTCTTGCCCCATATAAAAAACAGGGAAACTACCACGCAGACACAGCATAAGGTGTATAGCAGCAATAAAAGTCGCACAGAATTTGGCAGACTTCCTTGATAATATACCACAGACTGGTCAAAGTCAAATATATGGAGTATCAGATGTACCCAGGGATATTCCCGGTATTTTCCAAAGAGAAGAACGCCAAGGAGTCCTATATTGGAAAGCAGGGGGATGGCAGCCAATAGGCGTGCCGGAATGCTCTTCTGCTTTTTCCGGACAGCAACAAAAAGGATTGCACATAAGAGGAAGTAAGGCAGATTGATATCCTGATACAGAGTTTTTAAAAGACTGTACCAGCCTAGCAATATTTTTTGCATCAGGTTGAATCCGGCATAGGAAGGAAACCAGAATTCGATATTGGAGGCCTTTCTGGCTGCATTCCCGGGACAAAGGATCACGCAGATGGTAAAAAATATGGAAATCACCAAAAGCAGATACAGATAAGGATTCTTTTTCCTTCCGTGAATTTTACCCTTCACAAGCAAATACAGACAGGATAAGAGTGTCATGACACAGATCTGCTCCTGATTGATGGCAAAAACGGCTGCCAGAGTTCCTAAGATATAATAACGCTTCCGGCAGTACCCTTCCTGATACCAGAGATAGAGAGGCCATGCTGCGACAAAAAGAGCCGCCAGCGGCCACCAGTAATTGATGGTGGTGGTCATATAGCCTGCAGAATTCATTTCCCGAAAATCATAGGAAAGAAGAAGGCAGAGAAATAATACCAGAGAAATGTTTCCGGGCATCTCTGATTTCCCATAACCTCGGCAGAAAAACCGGCAGAGCAGATAGGCGATAAGAAGGGATAGCAGAATATCCAGGAGCTTCCAAACAAAGATTGGCTGCTGCAGCACCAAAACCAGAACGCCCTCAATCACAAGGCGGGAGGACCAGCCGTACCAGCGTTTTACCATGAAGGCACCAAAATCAGTATCCTCAAGACAGGTCATAAAATAATAGTCATCTCCGCCGCCAAGCTTCAGCCAGAAGAAATGGAAAAGAATGGATAAAACACCATAAAAGCCAAGCAAAATCCAGATTTGTTTATCTTTTAACCAGGTCATGCTCCCTTCCCCCTACGCCTGTATTCCATGTATGGATACGAGATTCGGAATACCTATTGTATAAAAACTGTACAATGACATCAGACAGGTCAGACACAGCAAAATCTGCACGACCCGATCCTTTCCGTCTCTGTCTGCCCGGTGAATCATGTATGCAAAGTAGAATAAAATCGGGAGCAGATAACGTCCCTGAGGCTGGAAATCTACCACCCAGGCATTGTATACAATCAATACATACTGAACAAATACAGCAAAAGCTGCCGCTCCGATTTCCCACCAGGTTCTGGAATCCTTTTTCCGGAAGGCTCGTAGAAGCAGGTATCCAAGCAAAGTCAGGTAAAGAATCGCCATCACGTTATAATACCAGTCCCGCGCGCCAAAGGCGTAGGAACCAAAGAAGCCGGCAAAGGTGCGGAACAGGTTTTTATTGAAGTCAAAACCGGTAAGAAGCTCTCTAAGCGTAATGCCCTTTTCCATAAAACTCATGGAATAAGCCCGCTCCAATGCCGGTGTGGAAAGCTTATATTCCGGCAATGCCGTCTGCTCCATCATATCCATATAGACCCGATATTTATCAAAGAGACCGTAATACGGGAAATCGGTAATCATATACCGAAGCGCAAAGATACCAAGCGTAAATCCTACAATCCCCAGATATTTGTAAAGCAGTATTTTGCGTTCTTCCTTCGGCGTATAAAACAGCCGAATCAAAAGGATCAGGAAGACAAAAATCAATACCACGTAAAAGGTGGGTTTTCCCCATAGAGGCTGCACAAACAAGAGACCCAGAAGTGCCATGAAAATAAGATGCTTTTTACAGAAGGGTTCGTCAAGCACCCGGTTTAACATACTATCCTTCTTCATCACCTCATAGATACAAAGAAAACTCATAAAGAAGTCGAAGGAATCAGAAGTACAATAAGAAAACAGGTACCATACCTGCGGCGTCAGAACCAACATGGCACAAAGGGCACGATTCTTTTTTATATTTTTCAGGGCAATGCCCGCCATGATACAGAAGGTTATTGTGGTAAAAAAGCGTACCCGGATGATCGGATCCGAGAAAAACTGTCCGATTTTTGCAGTCAGGAAATAAAAGATGGTCCATTCGCTGTGTCTCGTGGTGCCATAGATGGCATAGGAATCAATGATTTCCGGATCGCGCATATCCGGCGGCATAAAATGTGAAAAATAATAATTCACCGCAGACAGTGTATGATATTCATCCGGATTTAAATAAAAGGGATTCCAAAAGCCGGTAAAAACGGTCATAAGCACAGCCGCAAAGAGTCCGCCAAAGAGCACGCAGGAGGTCACCTTGAAAAAGAAGCTTTGCCCGGAAATTGTGCGCACAAACCAGCGCACGAGCAAAATGGCAAGTGCCAGCATAATACCGCTTCCAAGGCCACCCAGAAGTCGCACTGCGAAAGGCGTCTTTGTATACAATGTCTGAAAGGCCTCCGTCGGAAGCATCTGAGGATCCTCTCCTGTGACGCAAAAGGTAAAGCCTTCCCATCCGACAAGCTCCAGGTCTTCATTGACCGTAAAATAAGTCCGCAGATCATCAGCGGTCAGAGACAGAATCTGGATACCATTCTTCCTTACAGAAAGGCCCGTAAGGGTCAGCGGTTCTCCCGTCGAATAGTGCTGATCCAGCGGATCGATCCGTTTGAGAGCACAATGATCGCCATATTGGATCTCCCCGTAGAAAATTCGCGCCACGCCGTTTACTACGACCCGGTGATGATCATCTTTCCCGCTTATATTGTCCCCGACACCGGCGAAGACGGTGGTTACCACTTCTCCATGGGGATCACTTTCAAAGCTAAGTGTAACCGTCGTACAGATAGGGGTAAAAAGCAAGCAAACAAGCAGCCACAAAACTGCCGCTGCTATAAAAATATGCTTGCTGTTTGGTTGTAGATTTCTAAATTTCATCTTCTCACTTTATCGATTTGCCAGCTCTGACGTAATATCCTCCCAGGTCACGCCACGTTCTACCATTAAAACCATGGCATGATATAAAAGATCCGACATTTCATACTTGATTTCTTCCGGATCCGGATTCTTCGCCGCGATAACCAGCTCTGTCGCTTCCTCTCCCACCTTCTTCAGGATCTTGTCGATGCCCTTATCAAAGAGATAATTTGTATAGGAACCTTCCTTCGGATGTTCCTTGCGATCCGCGATAACCTTGTATACATCCTGGAAGACCTTTAACGGATTTGAATTTTTGTAGTCCGTTTTGGCAATCTCATGGAAGAAGCAGGATTTGCTGCCTGTATGGCAGGCTGCTCCAGTTTGAGATACCTTTGCCAGGATCGTGTCACAGTCACAGTCAACCCGAAGTTCTTTTACATACTGATAATGACCGCTTGTAAGACCTTTGATCCAGAGTTCCTGGCGGCTTCGGCTCCAGTAGGTCATTTTTCCGGTTTCGATGGTCTTGTCAAAGGCTTCTTCATTCATGTAGGCCACCATCAGCACCTCGTCCGTACGGTAATCCTGTACGACCACCGGAACCAGGCCGTCCGGACCCAGCTTAAACTCGGACCATTCCATATTGCAGCTTAGGGGGCGGATTTTCTCCACGAAGGGTACGAGTTCGTTCAGGTAAATCAGCTCGCTTACATACTCCTCGATCAGAGCTGCCGGGGCGCTGACTACATCCGAGCTATCCACACAGGCTGCAATCTTTTCCTTCCCGAAGCGTTTGGATGCCTCTTCGGTCAGATCGATATTTTCCTGGCGCCCATAATTTAAAATAGCTTTCTCGCAGCCTGCATAGAGAATCTTCTTTACATCCTCGAGACGCTTGATTCTGCCTCCGGCCTTCACCGACACCTCTACAGCGCGGCAAATTTCTTTTAATGCACCGATGGACAGGTCATGATCCACATCTCCATCGGAAAGATCGAAGACCAGGATCTCGTCTGCTCCATTGTCACTGTAGTATCTTGCAAGGACAGCAGCGTCCTTATCTGCACCCTCTCCTTGCACTTTCCCGGCCAGAAGCCGGATGACTGCTGTATTCTTTTCGCTCATATCAAAGACTTCCTTTCGTAGACAATACGTCTGTAATCCGCGGGTCATGCGTAGTCGCCATATCGAGAGCCTTGGCAAAGGCCTTGAACATCCCCTCGATCATATGGTGGCTGTTGCCGCCGGACAGCATCTTAAAATGCAAATTCATACCGGTACTATAGGAAATGGCATAGAAAAATTCCTTTACCATCTGGGTATCCATATCTCCTACTTTTTCAGTAGGAAATTCCACATCCGACACATAGTAAGGACGGCCGGACAAATCCAGCGAACAGAGCACCAGGGACTCATCCATCGGAAGAATACAGGTGCCATAGCGGACGATGCCTTTCTTGTCTCCCACAGCCTCGCGGATTACCTGTCCCAGTACAATGCCCGTATCCTCGATGGTATGATGACAATCCACCTCCAGATCCCCATTGACCTGACAGGTCAGATCAAAGAGTCCGTGTCTGGAAAACCCATTTAACATATGATCGAAAAAACCGATACCGGTAGAAATATCTGCCTTTCCGCTGCCGTCCAGATTCAGGGTAATGGCGATATCTGTCTCCTTCGTCGTCCTGGACAGACTTGCGATTCGTTCCATATCCTAGTCCTCCTTCTTCTCAAAGCGCACGGCAATGGAATTCGCATGAGCGGTCAGCTGCTCTGCCTTCGCAAAGGTCTCAATATCTTCGTGCACGGCCTCCAGAGCCTCTCTGGAATAGTATACAATGCTGGATTTTTTGATAAAATCGTCCACGCTTAAGGGCGAGAAGAACTTTGCTGTACCATTGGTAGGCAGGATATGGTTCGGTCCCGCAAAATAGTCACCCAGGGGCTCGCTGGAATTCTCACCGATGAAAATGGCTCCTGCATTTTTTATCTTCGTCATCACCTGGAACGGATCCTTCGTTACAATCTCCAGATGCTCGCTGGCGATCTCATTGGCTGCCGCAATGGCCTCATCCAGATTTTCTGCAATCAGGATATATCCATAATTTTCCAACGATTTTTCAAGAATCGCCTTTCGGGACAGCTTCTGTACAAAGTCGTCGATTTCCACCTGCACCTTGTCTGCCAACTCACGGCTGGTCGTTACCAGAATTGCAGAAGCCATCTCGTCATGCTCCGCCTGAGAAAGCAGATCTGCTGCCACATAGCGGGGATTGGCAGTCTCATCAGCCAGTACAAGGATTTCACTTGGACCAGCGATGGAATCGATGCTGACGTAGCCATAGACAGCCTTCTTTGCCAGGGCTACATAGATATTGCCGGGGCCTACGATCTTATCTACCTTCGGCACGCTCTCGGTACCGAAAGCCAGCGCTGCGATAGCCTGAGCGCCGCCTACCTTGTAGATCTCATCCACGCCTGCCTCACAGGCAGCCACCAGAGTATTCGAAGAAACCTTACCGTCCTTTCCGGGCGGTGTGGTCATAACGATGCGCTCCACGCCGGCTACCTTGGCCGGGGCTACATTCATCAGAACCGAGGATGGATAAACCGCCTTGCCGCCTGGTACATAGACACCGCAGGATGCAATGGCACCGATTTTCTGACCAAGCAGGGTGCCATCCGGCTTGCTGTCAAACCAACTGTAGCGACGCTGCTTCTCGTGGTAGCTGCGGATATTCACCAGCGCTTTTTTGATGACCTCCAGAAGCTTCGGATCTACCTCACGATACGCTTCTTCAATCTCCTCTTTCGTCACGCGAATGGTAGAAGCATCAAGCTTTGCACCGTCGAACCGCTCCGTATAGGAAAACAGAGCCGTGTCTTTATTTTTTTTCACATCCTCAATGATGGCATTTACCCGTTCGGTAAACTCCCCATAATGATTGGGACTTCTCTTTAATAATTCATCCAGCAGATTCTGCTTGCTGCTTTCATCCAATGTAACAACTTTCATTTTGATGACCTCCCAGTGACACATAGTATACCACCAAAAAGGTGGCATGTGTACACATAATAATCAAAGAATTCCGGCCAAGCCAGGACAGCACGCGGCTCACCGGAAGCGCCTTCATCAGAGCGATAAGCCCAGCGCAGCACAAAAAAGCGTTCAGGTAATGTAACGGCTTTCGCTGCATGCTTCCTCCGATTTACAGTGCAGCCCTCAGTTCCTGAATCAGCTTTGTAATCCGTTCCGATTCCAGCTTCATACTAACCTGATTGACTACCATGCGCGCAGACAGAGGCATGACCTCTTCCAGCACACAGAGACCATTTTCCCGAAGAGTGGATCCGGTCTCAACAATATCTACGATCACATCGGCCAGTCCCACGATAGGTGCCAGCTCAATTGAACCATTCAGCTTAATGATTTCAACGGTCTGATGCTTCTGATTATAGAAGTAATCCTTTGCAATATCCGGATACTTGGTGGCTACGCGGATCTGTTCCTGATGAGACAGCTTTTCTCTGGCGGATTCCGGTCCGCAGACGCACATACGGCATTTTCCAAAGCCCAGATCCAGAACCTCGTACATCTTGCGACCTTCTTCTGCCAGCGTATCCTTGCCGACTACACCGATGTCCGCTGCACCGTACTCTACATAGGTGGGAACATCCGGCCCTTTGGCCAGGAAGAACTTGAGCCCAAGCTCCTCATTTACAAAGATCAGCTTTCGGCTGTCCGGATCCTTCATTTCTTCGCAAGTGATTCCGATTTTTTCCAGAAGCTCCAGCGTCTTTTTTGCGAGTCTTCCTTTCGTTAAGGCAAAGGTCAGATAGCGTTTGCCATCATCTGTGGCAGCCAGCTTCTTCTCGGCATCATTGCGAAGGGCTCTCTGCAGCTGATCGACTACGATGGCGAAACCGACTGCAGGCAGCTCCCGGCCAAAGTGCGACAGCAGGTTGTCATACCGTCCGCCCTTGGCAATGGGTTCGCCATAACCATAGGAATAGGCATGGAAAATGATGCCTGTATAGTAATTATACTTGCTTAACATGCTTAGGTCAAAGGTTACGTATTTTTCATATCCCTTTGCCTTCAATCCATCATAGATTTCCTGAAGTCTGGACAATGCATTTAAAGCCTCTTTGTTATCGGTCAGGCTTTTTGCTTTCTGCAACGCTTCCTCGCCGCCTGTCAGGGTTGCCATCTCAAGGAAGGTATTTCGAAGCTTTTCCGAAATTTCAAAGCTTTCCAGAAGCTCTTCTGCCCCGAAACGATTCTTGTCCGAAATCAGACGCCGTAAGCTTTCCTCCGCTCCGGCACCGATGCCTGCCTCGCGAAGCAGCGCCTTAAAGAATTCCACCTGGCCGACACTGACCTGAAATTCCTTTAAGCCTGTCTCCTGCAATGCTTCGATCAAAACGGAAAGAAGCTCGATATCTGACTCCGTGCTGCCATCTCCCATCAGCTCCGCACCCATCTGGGTGGTCTCTTTTAAGCGTCCCTGGTACTTATCATAGTTGATAAAGGTATTGCCCATATAGCAGAGCCGTATCGGTGTCTCATCATGAAAATACTTCGATACCGCCCGGGCAATGGAGGGCGTCATATCCGGTCGAAGTACCAGAGTATTCCCCTCTTTATCAAAGAATTTATAGAGTTCGCGGGAAGGAACTGTACCGACTTCTCTGGAAAATACATCGAAGAACTCAAAGGTAGGCGTCTCGATGCCCTGATAGCCACGGGCAGAAAGAACATGGTATAAGAGCTGCTGCAGATCAAACTTCTGAACAAACTCGCTGCCGTAAATATCTCGAACTCCTTCCGGTGTATGAAGAAGCGAATTTTGATTTTTCATGGTAAATATTGCCTCCTGTGCGCTTTACTGATTTACCATTATAAAGTGTTTACTCAGATTCGTCAATGACTTTCTGTATCCCGTCCAGGTAGGGAACCAGGTATCCTCCGTGGGGTACAAGTATATAGGAAGGATCCAGCTCGTCATAGCGAAAGCTTTTTCGCCCCCCGCCCTCAGCGCGATCCCAAAAGCTTTTCATCTTTTCATAGGAAAGAAAATAGAGCTCATTGCGTTTTGAAAAAAGGAGAATCAAGAAGGAAATTCCCTTCTGACGCTCAAAATCTCCCATAAATTTTACCTGATGCTCATGAATATTCTGCATCGGAAAGGTATCCGAATTGCATTCCTTCGCATCAAAGCATACCGGAATTCCCTGCACGGCTCCGATGTAGTCGACCGTACTTTTCTGGTCAAAGTAGGCAAGGGTAATATGTCTGTGTTCCTTGTCAATTTGAATCGGCGTAATCGGGGTCGGCACCTTTTGAATCAAGGCCAGTCCCTGCTCCCGGTATAATGTATTTGTACGATTGATCAAGTCCTCCAGCGTAGAACCGCGAAGGCCTCTGGAATTCCAAGTAGCCATTCTCTTACCTCAGCATCTAATGAACTATTATAATGATGTGGCATCATTATAATAGAAATTCATCAAAAAAACCAGTCCGGGACAGACTGGTTTTTTGAATTAATCTTCCTCTAAAACCCGATGAATATGCAACGCCAGATACATCTTTTCCTGACTGGACAGCTTTTGACGAAACTGCTCCATGACGTAGATCTGGATTTTATCCACACATTCAAATTCCTTTTGACAGATGGAATGAATCTGTTCATACAGGATATTGTCCTTTTCGTCCGGAAGCTGATTGTGACTGACCAGGCGCTGTGCAAACAACCGGACGTGGGTGACATAGCGGGAATAAGATGTACTATCTTCGTTATACTGGATGCCGAACGCATATTTTACAATATCCAGAACTGCCTCCAGGGTTCGGGTAATCAGAAGATTCTGACTGTTGTAGGGATGGTTGAACTGGGCATTGATAAAGTGAAATGCAATATTTCCGGCTTCATCCGCAGGGATAGCAAGCTCCAGACGTTCCCTTAGAAGACTTACTGCATACTCTCCCACCTGAAACTCGTTGGGATTGAATTTTTTCATTTCCAGCGTGTAAAAATTCTGAAGGACAATTCCCTCTCTTACGCGCTTTGCTGCAAAAGAAAGGTGATCGGTCAAGGAAAGATAGATATGATCCATCAGCTTCATATCAAAGGTGTCAATCGCATAATCAATGACAGATTTTGCCAGCTCGAAGAAGACACTGTCCGTCTCCGATGCCAGCCGAATGATATTGCGCGAAACCTCCTTGTCTACCAGAACAAAGACCTTCTCGATCTCATTTGGCTGAAATTCATAACCTATGGATTTGTGAAAGCCGATTCCCTTTCCCATGAGAATGACCTCTTTGCCCGCATCATCCAGTGCGAGCACCAATGAATTGTTCAGCACCTTTACTACACGCATGGTATTTACAAACTCTCCCCGTTTGTCTTAATTACATTCTGATACCAATAAAAGCTGTCTTTCTTTACTCTTCCCAGATCCTTGAGGTCGAAGTCATCGCGGTTGATGTAGATAAAGCCGTAGCGCTTCCGAAAGCCCTGATGAGAGCTCAGAAGATCCACGACAGACCAGGGGCAATAACCCATCATCTCGACACCATCGTCGATGGCATCAGAAATAGCCTGAATATGGCCGCGCAGATAGTCAATACGGTAATCGTCGTGTACACGTCCGTCTGCAGTCAGTTCATCCGCCATGCCAAGGCCATTTTCGGTAATGATCATGGGCAGATGATATCTGCGGTAGTACTCATTCAGCACGATACGAAGTCCCATGGGATCGATCTGTGCGCCGTACTCACTGGCCTTCAGATTCTCATTCTTCTCATCCCGACAATAGCCATACTGGTCGAAATCGACTTCATTTCCGCGGAAGACTCTGGAACCGACCGGATGCTCCTCGTCCGCAGGCAGATAGCTTGCGCAGAGGGTACGGTAATAGTTCAGTGCGATATAGTCGATCTTTGCAGACTTCAGAATTGCTGTATCGCCCTCTTCCATCTTCGGAACAATGTTTCGCTCCTTCAGATAACGCATATAATATCCCGGATACTCACCGTTGATATGCATCTCCAGGCAGTAGTTGGTCTTAAACCAGTCGTTCATCTTCGCTGCCCATACATCCTCCGGCTTGTTGGTCAGGGGATAGGTACAAGTGGAGGATACCGCCGGAGCAGCCTTGCCGCCCTCTACCAGCTCATGGCAGGCATTGACAGCCAGCGCATGACCCAGGAACATATGATAATCCATCTGGGCGCGCATACGATCTGCTTCCCAGTCATCCTCAGTATAGATATTCATACGATTGTTGACACGGATCATCAGATTCTGCTCATTGATCATCTGCCAGTATTTCACGCGGTCACCAAAGGCCTTATAGCATACGCGGGCATAACGCTCGAAGGCGAAGGCACAGTCTCTGCACTCCCAGCCGTTGTACTTCTCAACCAGTGCGTAGGGCAGATCAAAGTGATACAGAGTTACCAGAGGCTGAATGTCCTGCTCGATCAGATAATCGATAACCTGATTGTAGAAGTCGATGCCCTTCTGGTTTATCTCTCCATCGCCGTCAGGGATGATACGTGCCCAGGACAGGGAAAAGCGGTAAGCCTTCATGCCCATCTCCTTCATGAGATCAATATCCTCTTTCCAGTGATGATAAAAATCGCTGGCTACCTTGCTGTCCGCCTGCTTGTCGGAGCGCTTAAAGGAATTGTAATCCGCTACGGTCATGCCCTTTCCGTCTTCATCCCAGCCGCCCTCGATCTGGAATGCGGAAGAAGATGCGCCCCAGAGGAAATTTTCAGGAAAATTCGTCATGATTCGTTCTCCTTTCAAAATGTGAAAAGCCGGGCAGAAGCATAGGACTTCCGCCCGGCGGATGTGTTTGTTATAGAAAAATTACTTATCTTACTGCTTTGATAACAGTCTTTGTCAGGTCAGCTTTCTCGGTCGGAACACCTGTTACCTCTGCAAAATCAGCAGTATTGGAAATAATAACGCTTACTGTAGTATCATAGCCTGCTGCTTTGATCTTGTCAATATCGAAGGATACAAGTGCGGTTCCCTTCTTTACCTGGTCGCCTTCATTGACGTGCTTGGTAAAGCCTTCTCCGTTCATGGCTACGGTATCCATACCGATATGAATCAGAACTTCGGTTCCATCGGCAAGCTTCAGTCCCATTGCGTGAAGGGTCGGATACAGAACAGATACGGTACAATCAGCCGGTGCTACTACCTCTCCCTTTGTCGGAAGAACTGCGATTCCTTTTCCGAGTGCTTCAGAAGCGAATACCTGATCTTGTACCTCATTTAACGGATAAGCCTTTCCCTCTACCGGAGAAGCGATCTCTACGGTCTCACCGGTATGAGCCGGTGCAGTCGGCATAGCAAGGTCTGACTCAAGGGCTGCAGCGCCAGCCGGAGCTGCGTCTACATCTTCAAAACCTACGATATAAGTCAGGATGGCTGCACCAAAGAAGGCAACAGCGATACCGATCAGGTAAGCAACAAACTGTCCAAGGCTTGTACCCTCTCCATAATAAGACATGATGGTCAGGATACCATTGTTTGCGAAACCAGTATTAACAGCATTTCCGATACCCATGATGCCGCCGCCAAGTGCTCCGGCAATAACTGCGCATACCATAGGTTTCTTCAGACGAAGGTTACAGCCATAGATAGCCGGCTCTGTGATACCTACCAGCCATGCAGACAGAGTTGCGGAAGCAGCTACCTGCTTCAGATCCTTGCTCTTTGTCTTCAGCATAACGCCAAGTGCTGCGCCTGCCTGAGAGAAGTTTGCAGAACCTGCAAAGCACATCAGGGTGTTGGTTCCTGTCAGAGCTACGTCGTTCAGACCGATCGGAAGCAGAGCTCTGTGTGCACCAAAGATAACGCATACGCCCCAAAGACCACCGACGATGATACCGCCAAGTACCGGGCTGAAGCTATAAAGTGCATTGTAAAGGAACTGAATGATATAACCAACATAGATACCAACCGGTCCTACGACAGTCAGCATAACCGGAACCATGATAATCAGGGACAGACCCGGTACCAGGATAAGCTGTAGGATTTCCGGAATGACCTTCTTTAAGAATTTCTCCAGGAAATACAGAACAATTACTCCAAGGATAATCGGAATAACGGATTCGGTGTAAGCAAATACCTTTGAGGACTCACCGACGGTAAATGCCATCTTGATAACCGGAAGTCCGAAGATGGTGGACTTGGTAGCTACGTCCTGAACCAGGGCGTCGATCGTGGGATGGCAGATGAAGCCGCCCAGCATCATGGCTACGACAGTGCTGCACTTTAAAGCCTTGGATGCAGTATAAGCAAGGAAGATCGGCATGAAGTAGAAGATAACATTCGATGCCGTATTCATGATGATATAGGTGCTGTTTGTGGTGTCAAAGCCCGGAACCTTTGCGAAGGCTGCAAGAAGACCTTTGATCAGACCTGCTGCTGCGATAGCCGGTACCAGCGGAGTGAAGATCTCGGTAATCTTCTGCAGAATCAGGTTGCCCAGGGGCTGCTTCTGATCCGGAACCTGCTCGTCTACAGAACCGCCTGCTACGGCGTCTCCAAGAATAGCTACGGTTGCATCGTAAATTTTCGTTACCTTTGCACCGCACACAACCTGGAACTGGCCTCCGGAAACGACTACGGAAATAACACCCTCCAGATGCTCTACGATATCCTTCTTTGCGAGGCTCTCATCCTTCAGGATGAAGCGCAGACGGGTGAAACAATGTGTCACCTGTTTTACGTTGGCTTTGCCACCGACATTGTCGAGAATGTCCTGGGCGATCTTGTTGTAATCCATGTTTCTCTCTCCTTTGTATTTTCTTAATCTCATCGAAAGACCTTTGGGTTTTACATACAAAAAAAGATCCAGTGAAATGAACTTCCGATAGAAATATAAATACAGATACAGCACATCTGTATAGCTTCTATCTTCTTCATTTTCACCCGATCTTGCCTGCATGACCAGTAACACGTCGTATGTGAAACCACTATTTACTTGTCCCTCAATCTGCTAATAGCTTATCATAGATTTCTTTGCTTTGCAAGAGAATGTTAATTTTTTGTGAATAGTATCTGAAATTTTTAAAAATAATTTGTGTAGTATAACGAAAAACCGTGGTTTTTGCATCAACCACGGTTCAAAATGTTCATAAAGTTCTTGGGAAGAGCTGCGATAAACTGCTGCCCCGAAAGGTTTTCAAGGGCTCCGTTAAGCTCCGGCAGCTCCAAGCGATAGGCATGCAGAAGCTGATATTCTAAGCCAAAGTTTTTCCTAAAGTCTGCGTTGATTTTCGTATTTCCGTATTTGGTATCACCGATCAGCGGATGACCGATGCTGGATAGATGAGCGCGGATTTGATGGGAACGGCCGGTGATCAGGTTGATCTCCAGATAAGTATAGGGA
>CAVHYN010000069.1:0-486 GCA_963640245.1 Bulleidia sp. | reverse complement strand
GTATAGGAACGTCCGTTGTAGACCAGCTGTTTTAACGGGATATATTCTGTACAGATGGGAAGGGCATCCTTTCTCTCCTGATTAAAAATCTGTACCTGGTTCGTCTTCTCATTTTTCAAAAGCCAGCCCTCGATGCGCTGCTTTTCGGTAATAGACCCAACAGCAATGGTTCGATAGTATTTATGCACGCTTCGAACCCGGAATAGTTCATTCAGCTCCTGAAGTCCCCGGAGACTTTTGCCCGCTGCTACCAGACCGCTGGTATTGCGATCGAGGCGGTTGCAGATACCGGGACGGAAGCTCCGCAGGGTCGCAGGTGTAGATTCTCCCGTGTCCAGCAGATACTCTGTCAGGTATTCGATCAAGGATATGTCAGAGGGCTTCGCTTTCTGGGACAGGAGTCCTGCCGGCTTGTTGAAGAAAATGACATTTTTGTCCTCGTAGATGATTCCCGGGCGGTACTTTGCAGGAAGCTTCGTCTGTGAT
>CAVHYN010000068.1:0-25289 GCA_963640245.1 Bulleidia sp. | reverse complement strand
CGAAGCGACTTGACTATCTTATCACATTCATTCTTGCTTGTCAAGAACTTTTTAATTATTTTTCAAAGTTCTTTTTAAGCGAATGTCTCCGCCGTTTCGAGCGGAACTTGTTCATCTTATCACTTGCGAAGAAGTTTGTCAACATCTTTTTTCAAGAATTTCAAATTTCTTTTTGATAAGAAACGGAGAAAGAGGGATTTGAACCCTCGCGCCGGGATTACCGACCTACACCCTTAGCAGGGGCGCCTCTTCAGCCTCTTGAGTATTTCTCCTGAAGTTCTATTTCTGCAATATTCACTTCACGTCAAGTCCGACGCATAGGTTATTATACTAAAGGGGTTTCTGTTTGTCAAGTAATTATTTTCGTTTTTATAATAAATTATGGATTGGGTGCAAAAACACCCAATCCATTTAGAAAACGCCCCTATTCAGCCTTTTTAATTCGCATTGCTGGCTGCGATCTTTACCTTGCTCCAGAGGTTTCCGATCAGTTTTCTTGTATCATCATTAAATAAGAAGACTTCGTCGTTCGGATTATCCGTACGAGGCAGGTAGGCATTGATCTCCTCGTAGTCGCCGCCTTCTCCGGAAAGCTCATCCATAACCTCCTGGTTCGGGGAAGTGTAGCCTACGTAACTGGAGTTGTCGTATGCATAATCGTAAGAGCTTACGAAGTTGATAAACTCGTGTGCCAGCTCCACATTTTTTGCATTGGCGGGGATGACCATAGAGTCATACCAGAGGTTTGTGCCGCCCTCAGGCAGGTAGTAGCCCATATTCTCATTTTCAGACATGATGTAAGCTGCATCGCCGGAGTAGCACAGGCCTAAGGCCTTTCTGCCCTGCGCCATGTTGTCGATGATCTCATCGGTGACAATCTCCGGCTTCATGGTCTGGACGCATTCTACCAGCCAGTTGTAAGCTTCCTGGATCTCCTCCTCATTCTCGGTATTCATGGAATATCCCAGAGCCTTCAGAGCCATCATAAAGGAATCACGCTCAGAATCATAGAGATAGATATCTCCCCGATACTTGGTATCCTTGAAAATATTGAAGCCTTCCCGCTCCAGATCCTCCAGGCTTACCTTTGTTTTATCGTAGACAATGCCTACGGTTCCCCAGAAATAGGATACGGAATATTCGTTGTCCGGATCAAAGGAAGGATTCTTCACGTCATCACTCAGGTCATCCATGCAAGTCAGGAGATCCGGATTCAGCTTCTGCAAGTAACCCTCATCCATAATACGCTGAATCATGTAGTCACTGGGAATCAGCAGGTCATAGCTTTCCTCGTTGGCCACCTTGATGTACATCTGCTCGTTTGAATCAAAGTATTCGATGCTGATGGTGGCTCCGGTCGCCTCCTCAAAATCCGGCACTACATTTTCGCCCATGTACTCACCGGGCATGTAGATGGACAGAGTCTGACCTGCATATGGCAGCTCCTGATTGTCATTTCCAATTTTTACCAGTACAAGTAAGAGGGCTACAGCTGCTGCTACGCAACCCGGCAATACGAAACTCTTTCTGCCGACCTCGTCCTTTTTCTGCCGCTTGGCCATAAGCATCGGAACTACATTGATCAGTACCAGCACTACCGTGATAATCACAACTACCAGCGTCGATACTGCGTTGATGCTGGGATTGATGCGCTTACTCATCGTGTAGACCACGATGCTTAAGTTCTTAACTCCACCGCCGGTGACGAAATAGGAAATGATAAAGTCGTCCACGGACATGGTAAAGGCAATCAGTGCACCAGAAATGATGCCCGGCGTGATCTCCGGTACGATAACCTTCGTCAGTGCCTGCCAGGGAGTGGCGCCCAAATCCATGGCCGCATTGGCCAGGTTCGGATCCAGCGACTTGATCTTCGGCATAACGGACAGCATCACATAGGGAATACAGAACGCAATGTGAGCCAGCAGCATGGTAGCATAGCCTTTTTCTATTTTAAAGGTAATAAAGAGCAGCATAAAGCCGATGGCGGTCACGATCTCCGGATTCATCATCGGGAAATTGTTGACCTGATCCATGATGTCGCGGATGATTTTCTTTGATTTGCTAAGGCCTATGGCCGCGATGGTTCCCACGACCGTGGAAATCAGTGTCGCGATGATTGCGACGGTAAAGGTGGTATACAAAGCCTCCATCATTTCCCTGGATTCCAGCATATGCTGATACCAGCGCAGGGAGAATCCGGTGAAGGCTGTCAGGGATTTTCCGTCGTTGAAGGAGAAAATCACCATATACAGGATCGGAAGATAGAAGAAGGCAATCGCCAGGATCATCAGAATCTTCCCAAAGGTACGCTTTCCTTTTTTCATGGGATTACTCTTCCTCCTTTCCGCCGCGGTTGCGTTTTTCGACTTTGCGCACTGCCATCATCATTACCATCATAATCACGGCCATGATCATGGAAATGGCGCTTCCGAAGTTCCACTCACCCACGGTGATAAACTGGTTTTCGATCAGATTTCCGATGAGGAAATACTGGCCGCCGCCCAGAAGCTTCGGGATAAAGAAGGAGCTTACTGCCGGCAGAAATACCAGGGTAATGCCATTTATGACACCGGGCAGGGACAGAGGAAGGGTAACACGCCGGAAGGTCTGCACCCGATTGGCTCCCAGATCCGCACTGGCCTCTATCAGGGACTGATCCATTTTACAGAGGGAGGTGTTGATCTGCAGCACCATGAAAGGCAGGAAATTGTAGACCATTCCCATCAGTACGGCTCCCTGCGTATACAAAAGGCTCATATCGCCCAGGCCGAAGATTCCAAGAATTTGGGAAATCAGGCCGCCCTCGCTTAAAAGTCCGATCCAGGCGTAGGTACGCACCAGCATGTTGATCCACATCGGGATGGTGATGCAGAGTACCAGAATATTCTGCGCCCGCTCGCTGCTCCGGGCGATATAGTAGGCAATCGGGTAGCCCAGAAGCAGACAGATGATGGTAGTTTTGATTGCAATCCAGATCGAACGCCAGAGGATTATCAGAAAATCCGGGTCGGTAAAAAACTTGGCATAATGATCCAGAGTAAATTTGAAGGACACGATGCTGTTGCCCTGCTCTGTGAAGGAATACATCGCAATCAGAAGCATGGGAAGTACCAGCATCAGTGCCGCCCATACAATGTACGGGACTGCAAGCTGTGAAAATTTCTTCATTTAGAACAGCATCCTCTCCATAACATGAATATCCTCCGGGAAGAATGTCAGGCCGACCTCCTGACCCACTTCCGTATAATCAGTGGTATGAATTTTGAACTCCCGTCCGGTAGTCCAGAAGGTAATGGGATAAATTCCTTCCTTGATATTCTCCGGATCGAAGTCGTAATCTACGCTGACATCCACTTTTTGATCTTCATCGCTCAGCTTCCAGCCCTGGGCGTTGGCCCAGGTCTTGATGTCCGTATCCAGAGCCTGAGACTCCTGGATTTCATCCACGGTTCTAGCAAAGTTAAAGGCCATGACCGCCTCGTTCGCTTTTTCATTTTTCACGAAGGGCTGATTTACTACATAAATAATCCGTTCGATGCTAGTGCCGCCTGCTGCCGTGAAGCGCACCGGATACTCGCCCAGCTCTTCCTTTACGTCGTACTCTACCTTGTGGATGGAGATGTACTCGTCTGTCTCCGGATTCCATGCCTGCGCATTGGACAGGGCGATGACCTCCTTGTCGTCCAGGGATTTCACATCCTCCACATCCACATAGAAGTTGCTGGCACTCATCTTCTCCTTGCCGTCCGCACTGGTCACATCCTGATTGCTGATCACATGCATATTGACCGTGACACTGGTTCCGGGTACGGTCTCCACGATAATTTCATAGTGGACACCCTTGAACAGTACACTTAAGACCTCACCGGTCATCTTGCCGTCCTTCACATCCACGATATCGATATCCTCGGGACGAATGACCACTTCTACCGGCTCATTCGGTTTAAAACCAAAGTCCACGCAGTCGAAGGTAATGTCATCAAAGCGAACCTTGTAGTCCTCCAGCATGACGCCAGGAATGATATTGCTCTCGCCGATAAAATTGGCTACAAAACGGTTGGTCGGCTCGTTGTAGATCTCCTCCGGGGTGCCTACCTGCTGAATCTCGCCGCCATTCATGACCACGATCTTGTCAGACATCGTCAGGGCTTCTTCCTGATCGTGGGTAACGAAGATAAAGGTAATGCCGACCTCCTGCTGAATTCGTTTGAGCTCGTACTGCATCTCTTTCCGGAGTTTTAAGTCCAGAGCCGCCAGCGGCTCGTCCAGAAGCAGCACCTTCGGCTCATTGACCAGAGCCCGGGCGATCGCTACTCTCTGCTGCTGTCCGCCGGACAACAGGGTGGTATTTTTATTTTCATAACCTTCCAGACCGATAAGCTTCAGCATCTTCATGACCTTCTGGTCGATGATGTCCTTACTCATTTTCTTGATTTTCAGTCCGAAAGCGATATTTTCATATACACTCAAATGGGGAAACAGGGCATATTTCTGAAATACGGTATTCAGCTCCCGCTCATAGGGCGGCTTCTTGCTTATCTCCTCCCCCTCGAACAGGACGCTGCCCTCGTCCGCATCGAGAAAACCTCCCAGGATACGCAGCAGGGTGGTCTTTCCGCAGCCGCTTGGGCCAAGCAGGGTGACAAATTCTTTTTCGTAAATATCCAGATTGACTCCCTTCAGGATGACCTGACCATCGAAGCTTTTCACGATATTCCGAAAGCTAATCAGTTTCTTTCCTTCCATTACACATTTCCTCCTAGAACATGGGCGGCGTAGTGATCCAGAGGATCAGGGCGTCGCTCTTCCCATGATTGTATAAATAATGGCTTTCGGTTCCGTCCAGATAGAAGGTCTCCCGGGCCTTTATTTTGTATTTTTTACTGCCGCAGACTAACGTTACGCTGCCCTTTAGCACATAGCCGAATTCCTCTCCGTCGTAAGCCTGCATCTCCTGGCTTCGTTTTCCCGGATGGATGGTCAGAAGAATGGGCTCCATCTCATTTTTCTGGGCATTCGGAATCACCCATTCAATGCGATAATCCGGCTGCTCGTCCACAAAAAACTCCTCGGTAGAAAAGACGACCTGCTTTTCCGGCTCCTCATGGAAGAATTCGGACAGATTCGTTCCCAGAGCCTCCAGAATATCCTCCAGGGTGGCGATACTCGGAGCGGTCAGATTTCGCTCCACCTGAGACAGAAAGCCCTTGGTCAGCTCACTGCGGGAAGCCAGATCCTCCAGGGTCAGCTCCTTTTGCAGGCGCAGCTCTTTTAGTTTCTTGCCGATGTCCACGGTGCACCTCCTGTTTTGCAATACTAAACTTTTTCTTTAAAATTACAAAATCATTTACATTATACATGGATGGGGGAACATTGCAATAGTTTTGATAGAATTTCTCAGCCTTTTTTTAATTTCCGAAAAGATTCATGAAGACACAACCGATGAGGATAAAAATAATTCCCACTGCTCCAGCAGGGGAAATATTTTCTCCGAATATGAAACGGGAGATGGCAGCCGTCACGATAATTCCTACGCCGCACCAGATGGCATAGGCGATCCCGAGATTCACCTGGGTTACCGCCCGGGAAAAAGTTACATGACATGCCAGATAGGCCAGAAGGCTTAAGACTGTGGGGATCAGTCTGGTATAGCCTTCTGAATATTTTAAGAGTGTGGTCGCCGTAATCTCGGCAGCGATGGCCAGAGCAAGAAATAAATACGCCATACCTTGCCTCCTCTAATTGGTAATGGTTCTGCCGTCTGCCCGGTCAAAGAGATGGATCTGCTCCGGTATGTAGGAATAGGTCACCTTGTCGCCCGGTTTTACCACAGCGCCCGTGTTGGTCTTTGCGATAAGCTTTTCCCTGCTTCCGTCCCGGTTCAGATAGACGATCGCTTCTGAGCCCAGCATTTCATAGACATCTACAGTTCCTTTTCCCTGATGGGATGCATCGTTTGCCGGATTCAATACCACATGCTCCGGACGGATTCCCAGAACCACTGCCCGATTGATGTAATTGCCTTTCCGAAGCTTTTCTGCCTTTTCCTTTGTAAGCTCGATGCGCATTCCATTTTCTTCCAGATACAAACCGTCTGTATCGTATTTTACGACCGCTTCGGTAAAATTCATAGGCGGTGTGCCGATGAAGCCTGCTACGAACTGATTGGCCGGATAACGGAACAGGCGCTCCGGTGTGTCTACCTGCTGCACGACGCCGTCCTTCATGACCACAATTCGGGTTCCCAGGGTCATGGCCTCGGTCTGATCATGAGTCACGTAGATAAAGGTACAATTCAGCTTATGATAAAGTCTGGCAATCTCCACACGCATCTGACCGCGAAGCTTGGCGTCCAGATTGGAAAGCGGCTCGTCCATCAGGAATACCTTGGGATTTCTGACTATGGCGCGGCCCATGGCTACACGCTGCTTCTGACCTCCGGAAAGCTCGGAGGGCTTTCGGTCCAACACCTCACTGAGACCCAGAATCTCCGCTGCCTCATTCACCTTGGCTTCAATGACTTCTTTTTTCTCATGACGGATATGAAGGCTGTAGCCGATGTTTTTCCGCACGCTCATATGGGGATAAAGGGCGTAATTCTGGAATACCATGGCGATATCCCGGTCGCTTGCCTCCACGTCGTTCATGCGCTCTCCATCGATATAAAGATCTCCATCGCTGATATTTTCCAGTCCTGCAATCATCCGCAGGGTTGTGGATTTTCCGCAGCCGGATGGACCTACGAAGATGATGAATTCATTGTCCTGAATATCCAAATCGAAATCCTTTACCGCTTCAAATCCATTGTCATATCGTTTACACACATGCTTTAACTGAATCTGTGCCATTTTATTTCTCCTCTTTTAACTGTTTCGTAACTGCGCTTTTGCCTCTCCAAAGGTTCTAAACTCCGGGATTTTACTTCCTCTTGTAATGGCATTTCCATAGAACAGAAAGCTTCCATCCTCTTCTTCTGCACCAAAGCGGATCCACTGGTAGGATTCTTCGCTCAGTTGTACCGTTCCGGATGTTTCCCATGCCCCGGGCGTTCCTGTCACTTTGCAGGTGATTCGCTCTCCGCTGCGCAGATAAAAAATGTCTGGCTTTTTGTCCGGTCCGGTCAGCCGCAGATGATAAGAAAATTCCTGTGTCTCCCCGGAAATCCGTTCTCCAAACATCAGTTCTGTTTCTATCTCGCAGTGCCTGGTTACGTAAGCCCTGCATGCTCGAAGGCCGTCCAGCAGATGTCCGGCACTTAGACCTTTCATGTATACAAGCGTCGCCGGATCTCCGGGAACCGAAGGCTCTGTCGCGCCCGGATAGCGCTCCTCCAGGGTATTGTGGGAATCGGAACCGCCGATGGCGCAGATCCGGTGGCCGTCCGCCCAAAGAAGATCCGCAAGTGCCACTGCCTTTTTATTGGCCGTCCCGGCGTCTGCCTCCGGATCGGACTCATAGGTTGGGTCGTTGATGATTTCCAGACAGCTTACGCTGTCCAACCGCAGATCGTCATACAGCCATTGCCAGATATAGAGGAAGGGATGGTTGATGCTGAAAAGCCAGCCTTCCTTTCGGCATTCCTTAAGCACCTGTTCCAGATCGGCCTTTAAAGCTTCCTGCGTTTTATCCGTCAGAACCTGCTCCAACGCTGCCGGCATCCGGGTAATACCAAATAAATTGGCATGACCCAAAATCGTGGTAATCTCAACTCCGGGCAGAATCAGAAGGCTTGTATCCCGCCAGCCTGTATGAATCGTATTGTGTTCCGTGGGTACATAGAAATCCAGACCCATGCGCTCAGCCTTCCGGCTGGCGTTTTCTGTGGTCTCTTTTCCGTCGGACAGGCGGGTATGGGTATGAAAGTCTCCTCTGTACCAACGGGATTCTTCTTTCACTATTCTGGCGAAATCATAGTTTACATAATCCGGTGTCCAAACCTGTTCACCCACGGGCTCCGTAATTTCTGCCTTTTTATCTGTAATTTTTATCGAAAATGGGATGGTCTGATCTCCAATCAGACGCTGCAAATGCTCTGCAAAGATAAATGCGGTCATCTGCCAGCGGCCAGCCGGGAAATCACCCGGAACACCTCCCACGGTGGTATCCATGCCATCCTCTCCAAGAGAAATCACCGGTTCGCTGTGTCCCAGCTGCTTTAGAAAGCGAATTCGTCCTTCCGGATCCCGGATCATCATGAATACCAGAAACGTATATTTTTTTGACAAATCATAATGAAAACACAGATGACTGCAGGGAGAGGGAACCACAAAGGTTCCCTCCTGCCTTGCAGCCTCACCTGTGCCTATCGTAAAGTTCAATCGTTCGATCATCACTTATCCCTATTTTGCAAGTGCCTCATCCAGTGCTGCCTGCGCTGTCTTCTGTGCCTCATCCAGTGCTTCCTGTGCGGATACTCCGTCAATCTCTACCTTGTCTGCCGCAATCTTCAGGGCATCCTTGATAGCTCCGTTTGTCGGGTCATTCGGATATACCGTGCCATGTGTTGCCTGTGCGAACGGAACTGCTGCCTGCGGATTCTCTGCTACATAAGCCTGATACTCTGCATTGTCATTGATTTTCTGATTTACTGCTACATAGCCGGTGGACATAGTCCATTTTGCCTGGCTCTCTGCATTGGTGAAGTACTTGATAAACTCAAATGCACCCTGCTTCTCTGCGTCAGAGGAACCCTCCAGAACGCTTAAGGTCTTGGTCTCTGCCATCGGAGCGGAGGTTGTGCTGCTGCTCCATGCCGGCTGCTCCATAGCTGCTACGATGCTGAAATCCAGATCGGCCTGGTCTCCTGAGGATCCGGTATAACCGCCTGCCTTTCCGGCAATGACATCATCGATGGTAGCGTACCAGTACTCCCAGCCCTGTCCGCCGGAGTGAATAGCCATGGTCTTGTCATCATGAATCCAGGTACGGAATGCCTCCCATACTTCTACCCATTCCGGGCTGTTGATGGTCACTTCTGTTCCGTCCTCGCTGAAGATCGATGCGCCATTGCTGAAGGCTGCGTCGATCATGTTGTCTGCTCCCCACATAGGCTCCCAGCCGTAATCATAGCCTGCTGCCTTGATTTTCTCTGCTGCGTCTGCCAGGTCGGACCAGGTCTTGATATCCTCGGCCTTTACGCCTGCCGCCTCAAAGGCTGCCATGTTGTAGTACATAACCTGGGTAGTTCCGTAAGCCGGAAGTCCGAATACCTTTCCGGATTCGTCTACACCCTGATCGTAGAATACCTTCAGATAATCATCTGCATTAAATTCGCTGTCTGCGTCGATCATGGACTGCATATCTGCCAGCAGATTCTTGGAAGCCAGAGTTCTCGCCGTCTCTGCATTCAGAAGAACCAGATCCGGAGCTGCGTTTCCGGCAATACCTGCCTGCAGCTTCTGGTAGGTCTCGTCATAATCTGCCTGTGTTACGGTACTTACATGGTAGGTATCCTGGGACTCATTGAAGCTGTCTACAATTTCCTGGATTACGCCTACAGCGGTCTTTCCGCCGGAATACCAGAATTCTACCTCTACTGTATCCCCGGATGCCTCTGCTGTCTGTGTGTCGGCTGTCTCTGTTCCGGTGCTTCCTGTTGTCTCTGTTGTTTTGCTTCCGCAGCCTGCCAGTGCTGTAACGGTCATGGCTGATGCAAGAAGTACGCTTACGAGTTTCTTGTTCATTTTTTCATATCCTCCTCAGATTTTGTTTGGGATCTTATCCCTTCATGCCGGTGTCTCCACCGATACCATTGATGAACCATTTCTGTGTAAATGCGAACAGAATCAGCAGCGGCACTACTATCAGCGCACTTCCTGCCATTACCAGTGCCCACTCGGTTCCATAGGCTCCTCCTTCGATGAAAAAGCTTCGAAGACCCTGGGATACCAGATATTTCCCCTGACTTTTCGTAATCAGGGATGGCCACATGTAGTTGTTATATGTTGAAATAAAGCTCATCAATCCAAATGTAATAAATGACGATTTCGTCATAGGGCAGATGATTTCCCAGAGTATCCGGAAATGGCTGCCACCGTCGATACGCGCGGCCTCGACCAGGCCTTTCGGTACCTGCATAAAGGACTGCCTTAGCAGGAAGATACCGAAGATGCTGACGCTGCTGGATACAATCAGTCCGGTCATGGTATCCAGAAGATTCCATTTCGACAGGATAATGTAGCTGGGAATGTAGGTCGCCGCCACAGGCAGCATATAGGTTCCCATTACCAGGGCAAACAACGCATTCTTTCCCTTGAATTCCAGAAATACCATCGCGTAGGTAATCATGGCTCCCGTGATAACCTGCAGGGCTACCACTGCCAGAGAAACCCAGAGGCTGTTGAAAATATAGCCCGGCAGCGGAGAATCAAAGATTACGGACATAAAATTACTCCACTGGGGTACTGCCGGGAAAAAGGCTCCCACATTCATGATCTCCGCCTTGGTCTTCAATGCACTTAAGATCATCCAGATAAACGGAAATGCGGTAAAGAGGCTGACCAGCAACAGCACTGCCATTTTCAATGCCATTTTGATTTTGTTTTCTTTCATGTCCGCCTCCTAGTAGTGCACCCATTTTTTCGATGCAGTAAACTGCACCAGGGATAATAGTACGGTAATGATAATCATGATGACTGCCGTAGCCGTGGCCTGTCCCATCTTAAATTCCTGGAAGCCCAGCTGATAATACATATAGAGCAGCGTTCTCGTGCTTCCGCTTGGGCCGCCCTGGGTCAGAATCTGAATCTGGTCGTAGGCCTGCAGGGAATTGACCATGGTGATAATCATCAGGAAAAAGGTCGTCGGTGAGATGCCAGGAAGGGTCATATCCAGGAACTGCCGCCAGGGCTTTGCTCCGTCCAGGGCGCTGGCCTCATAGAGCTCCTCCGGCACCTTTTCCAGAGCCGACAGGTAAAAAATCATGGCATATCCTAAGCTTTTCCAGACGGTTACGATGATGACGGACAGCATCGCCGTGTCGGAGCTGCTGATCCATTTCAAAGCCGGAAGTCCGAAGATTCCCAGTACCTGATTGGCCAGGCCGCCGTCCTCCCGGAAGATCCAGGTCCATACGATGGAAATCGCTACGGTCGGTGTAATCCATGGGGAAAACAGGACGAATTTGAATATACCGCTTCCGCGGAAATTCTTTCTGAGCAGCAGGGCCAGACCCAGTCCTCCGATAATCGTGGGAAACAGGGTTCCGGCTGTGAAGACCAGTGTATTCCACAGGGCTTCGTAAAAGCGGCTGTCTTTAAACAAGGACGTATAGTTTTTGAACCATACGAAATTATAATCAGGTGTCATAAAATCCCAGTCGGTAAAGCTGAGCCATACGGATCTGAGAATCGGATAAATCCAGAAAATGAAAAGCGGGATCAGTGCCGGTAATACAAAGAAAAGAACGGCTCCCAGATTTCGAATTTCGGATCGTTTTCTGCTTCTTTTCACTTTTGTCTCCTTTCGTGTCGCCTTGGTAAGCGTAACACCGGAAGGTAAAGCAATGATGCAGACTTTGTTAAGATTTGTTTTGGGATTTGTCAAAAGGATTTTAAAAAGCGCCTCCGGAAGCTCCTTCCGAAAGCGCTTTTATTTACAGATTTTGGAAATTATTTTAGTGATGGAACAGGCGGATTCCTGTGAAGGCCATCATCATATCGTACTTGTCGCAGGTATCGATAACCAGGTCATCCCGGACAGATCCGCCGGGCTCTGCGATGTATTTGACGCCGCTCTTCTTGGCCCGCTCGATATTGTCACTGAAGGGGAAGAAGGCGTCGCTTCCTACGGTTACATCGGTCAGCCTCTCAAGCCATGCCTTCTTTTCTTCTTCAGTAAAGACTTCCGGCTTCACCTTGAAGATGCGCTCCCAGGCACCGTCTGCCAGCACGTCCATATACTCGTTGCCGATGTAGACGTCGATGGCATTGTCGCGGTCAGCGCGGCCGATGCCGTCCACGAACTGGAGACTCAGCACCTTCGGACTCTGGCGCAGGAACCAGTTGTCAGCCTTCTGACCCGCCAGTCGGGTGCAATGTACGCGGGACTGCTGGCCCGCGCCCACGCCGATGGCCTGTCCGTCCTTTACGAAGCATACGGAGTTGGACTGGGTATATTTCAGGGTAATCAGGGCGATCTTCATATCACGCTTGGCATTTTCCGGAAGCTCTTTATTTTTCGTTACGATATTGGAAATGAGTTCGTCGTTGATCGGAAGCTCCTGACGGCCCTGCTCGAAGGTGACGCCGTAGACTTCCTTATGCTCCAAGGGAGCGGGCTTGTAGTCGGTGTCGATCTGGATCACTACGTAATTGCCTTTTTTCTTCTGCTTCAGAATCTCCAGTGCCTCGTCGGTAAAGCCCGGAGCGATGACACCGTCGGACACCTCGCGCTTGATGATCGATGCAGTGTCCTTATCACAGATGTCAGACAGGGCGATAAAATCACCGAAGGAGGACATACGGTCTGCGCCTCTGGCTCTCGCATAAGCGCAGGCAAGAGGAGACAGGTCGCCCATATCATCTACCCAATATATTTTCTTCAGGGTATCATCCAGAGGGAGTCCCACTGCTGCTCCTGCCGGAGATACATGCTTAAAGGAGGTGGCTGCCGGAAGACCGGTGGCTGCTTTTAGCTCTTTGACTAACTGCCAGCCGTTGAAGGCATCCAGAAAATTGATATAGCCGGGGCGGCCCGATAGCACGGTGATGGGCAGGTCGGATCCGTCTGCTACGTAGATACGGGACGGTTTCTGGTTCGGGTTGCAGCCGTACTTGAGTTCCAGTTCTTTCATTTCCTTAGTCCTCCTGATTTTTATTCTTGATGACGGTTTCGTATTTTCCGGTGGCAATGTCGATGTAACGCACGAACAGGGATACCTTGTTGTCCGGGTTCAGGTTGTTCCAGAGCATATTGGTAAATTTTTCCATATCATCCGGGATAGCTACAAGCTGCGGTTCGCCTTCGAAGCTGGGAAGCGGATTGCCGTCGTGCATATAGGTATGGATGAAATGACCCTCGCCTGCCACGCAGTTCTGGTATGCGAAGGTGAAACGGTTGCAGCTTGCAGGATCGCCATTGTTGCTCTTTAAGATGGACAATGCATAGCTGTATTTTCCATTTTCCACATGCATGACACCGGAAATCCGGGGTGTATAGTTCGGTGCATCCGGCTCGAACTCACGGGAGCGCAAGGACTGCTCAAAGGTCAGCTGCTGATCCATGCCCTCGTAAATGGTATCTGTCTGATCGCCGTTGGTAACGATGGTTTTGTTGCCCAGTACACGGACCGGAGCGTAGATGATCAGGCTCGGGTCGGTCAGCTTAGACGGGTCGAATGCCTGGGTGCGGATACCCTCGCCGTCCTCAACGAAGATACGGTTGCGGCTGTTTTCGCTTCTTCCCATGATAAAATAGGCTGCCACGGCCTTCGTTCCGTCCTCGGAACGCCCCAGTACAATGCCTCTTCCCGGGTAAGAATTTTTCTGCAGCTCCTGTGCCAGTGAAATCATGTCCATTTGTTTTTCCTCCTGCGTGAATGCGTTTATGAGAAGCCTGAGTGGAACCCTATTACATAAAAAATAAACCGATCCATCCCAAGCATCTTCTGCCCAGACGGTCGGCTCCTGAACCCTTATACTCCCTGTGGTAAACTCCACTTCCGTCAGTCGTATAAGTTGGCTCTACCATAGCATTTTCGGCCCGGGGTTGTCAAGCCCCGGGCTGTCTTTTTTATATTCTTCTTACCACTGCTGTCACAAGCTCCTGAAACTGCTTCGCTACCCGATCGGCCGTCTCCTGCACCTCCGCGTGGTTCAGTGCCTTTGCTGACATCCCTGCCGCGAGGTTGGTGATACAGGAGATGCCGCAGATCTCCATCCCCATATGGCGGGCAGCGATTACCTCGCAGACGGTACTCATGCCGACAGCGTCCGCACCGAGACCTCGAAACATACGAATCTCGGCTGGTGTCTCATAGGACGGACCGGTCAGCTGAAGATAGACCCCTTCTTTCAGGCCGATGCCAAGTTTCTCTGCTTCTTCCCGAACCACTGCTCCCATGCGGCGGCTGTAGACCTCGCTCATATCCGGAAAGCGGGATCCCAGCTCATCCAGATTGGCTCCAATCAAGGGATTTGGCACCATCGTGGAAATGTGATCGGTGATCAACATGAAATCACCCGGTGCGAAATCAAAGTTGATGCCGCCTGCGGCATTTGTGACCAACAGCTTTTTTGCGCCAAGCATGCCCATCAGGCGGGTGGGCAGCACCACATCCTCCATGGCATAGCCCTCATAATAATGAACCCGTCCCTGCATAATCACTACCGGTACCTGATTTACATAGCCGAAGACAAATTGTCCCTTATGTCCGGGTACGGTGGACACCGGAAAGCCCTCGATGTCATGATAGCTGACCTCGGCCCGGATATCGATACTCTCCGCATAATCTCCCAGTCCGGATCCCAGAATCAATGCCACCTCCGGCCGGAAATCCGTTTTTTCACGAATGCATTTCAAACAGTTCTGCAATTTTTCATATGCCTGGCTCATAGACGCGACCTCCTTTTCGTTTCTTTCATGACATTTCTATTTTTCATTTGCTCTGTTCTTCCAACAGTTTCAGTGTCTCAAACTCCGTCTCGATCCTTACCTGCTTTCCTTCCAGACTGCTGTGTACAAAATCCAGCAGCATGGACTCAATCTGATCTGAATAGCTCCACCATGGACTGGTAGTCAGCGGTACCAGAAAGCTGCCTTCACTTCCGTCGAAGGTGAAGCGGTGAGCCTCCTTGACGCTCTTTCCTTCATCCATAAAATAGACCACGCCCTGAAATTTCAGCGGTTCTTCGGAGCCACTCTCGTCTTTGATCGTAATCCGAAGGAACGGAATCTCCGAACCAGCCTGATTTTCTGTAAATGAATAGAGAAAATAATTTTCCTCCGCATTCAGGATATATTGATTGTCCCCTAGCTCTGTCGCATTGGTATCCAGAAGACTCCAGTCCACACTTAGGACATCCGTTTCTTCTTCCTTCAGGGAATCATTTCCCCAGGCCTTCGGGAGCATCTTCAGATCCTCGATATGAGTAAGATTTGCAAACTCTTCATAAGCCGGTTCAAATCTGGCCCGCACCTCGTCATCGTTGGTCAGGAAAATGATGTTCTCATACTTGCAAGGCGTATAATTTTTCTGAATGTACTGATACAGGTAATAATTCCGGGTGCTTAACGAGCCGGAATCATGCTGCCAGGCCGGTGCCACAATGATAAGCTCCGGTTGCTTTTCTTTCAGCACCTCGATGGCCCGGGTCTGCATCACCTTATTGTTGGTATTGTAGGTACTGCTGAAAGGCATCAGGTTTTCTTTGTTCAGAATGTTGTAGTGGGAAAGCTGGTTGGTCATGTCTACGACCTTTTTGTCCTTGCATAGATCATTGACCAGAATGTTCAGGTTCATCAGCTCTTCCTTTTGTGTTTCCGTGATGTAGATATCGCCCAGACCCGGAATTCCGGTCTCCTCCACGGTAGCATATACATAGTCGTCGCTGATCGTATCCCGCTCGAAAACCTTCGAAGGCATGGTCAAAAGATTGCTGCCCTTCGTCACCACCGTCGCCAGGAACAAAAAGGCCATCATCCCTGCCGTCCACAGGGAAAAGTATTTTTCCAGCGATGGCAGAAAAATCAAAAGCACCAGAAACAGACTGCAAATGGTGGTCACAATGATGCCGCGCTCGCCAAACTGGGTTCGCACGAAGGTATAGCGCACGATCACCAGGTTGAAAATAATCAGAAACAGCAGGGCATAAATCGCAAGCTTCTTCTCTCCGTCCCCTTTTTCCGCCGGGAAAATCAGAGCTGACAGCAGAGAAAAGCCAAAGCCGAAGGTGGCATACCAGACGTATTTACTTGCCAGCTCCTCTTTCAGGATGTCTCCGGTGGTCTCCAGAATGGCTGCTGAATTTTCCACAATATATCGAAGAATCGCGAAAAACATGGGAATAAAGCAAATTCCCAGGATCAGAAGAGGGATGTACCAGGGCAGGATTTTCCGCCGCACTTCCTTTTCATTCAGGCGGAAGAAGATTTTCCAGCCCTTCTCGTGGAAGCATTCCCAGAGAATCATGGGAAGGGTCGCCAGGGCGCAGGCTCCGCCGATGGAGGAGTTCCAGGCGATCGAAAGAATCGAAAGAAAGGTCCAGCTCCAGAGCTGCATCGGAAAGTCTTTCCGCATTTTTTTCGAAAATACGATCACGATAAAGGGCAGCGCAAAGGCCCAGCGCACATAGTAATACTTATCTCCAAACAGGGAGAAGAGCAGAACGCAGAGGAGGCCCAAAAGCTTATTGTCGATGAAAAAATAAAAGACTGCCGCGGTCGCCATGGCGATAAAGATACAGCCTACGATCATGGCCGGTTCAATGGACGCATAGGTTCCGTCAAACAAAAGCTTTCCGACTGCCGCCTGGAAATAATCACAGACGCCGTGGATCGGCATCGTATCGATATAAGGCACGACGCCGTAGTTCAGAAGCTCATGCAGCGGTTCCGCAATCTCGCCGTAGTGATACATCTCCAGCGGTGTGCCAGAAATAGTGCCGTTTGGCAGGGTGTAGGAGGCAAATACCGCCAGAGACAGAAATGTAGGAAGACCGATCGCTGCCCTTCCATCTTCCCTGTGCTTTTTTAAAAATCTCCGATTGTACAGGGTACAGAGTACGATCAGAAGGAGAACTACCGCCTGCATTTTCCGATTTTGATAAAGGCGAATCACTTCTCCATCCCGGAGGTACTCATAATTCCAGAGCATCAGGAAGGAAAGAGGCAGAAACCACTGGAGCCACTCGATTGCGTTTTTCATCCGCCCCTTGCCTTGGTCCGATTTTCCCGGAAGTTTTCCACATCGGCGGACAAAATTCGCGAAGATATACACACTGAACAGGGTTATACACTGCAAAATGGGGAAGATTTTCTCCAGCCATGGCTGCATTCCAGCGATCGCTTCTATCAGAAAGCAAAGGATTGCCAGTATAAACTGGGAAATCAGAAGCAAAAAGCAGGTATCCTCGAACCACTCATAGGTTTCACGCTGTTTCGTTGTATATTCTTTGATCCGGTCAAGGCTCCCACACAGCCAGCCCCATTTTTTTGAAATCAGGGTCAGAATCAGCGCATACAGCAGAAAGAAACCCAAAAGCGAACCGATAAATAAATTGGCCAGGGTCATGTCGCCCTGCTTGTAGTAGGCGGTCCAGGTGGTATAGCCGGTGACGAACTCGGAGTACTCCGGCATCCGCTGGTAGAGAACCCGCATGACCAGCCAGCAGAGGAGCGCTGTCGACGGAATCGTCAGGATAGCGGAAATAACGCATATTTTTTGCGAAAAGTATTTTTTCATAATCTAAAACCTTTCCAGTGCGCTGCTAATTCCTGCAGACGCACTCGGGAGCATGCATACAAAATAGGGAAAGATATACTGGGACTTGGCTTCCCAGATCGTGTGAAAAAGGAAACCTCCCAGAATCACCATGGGCAGGAACAGATCGGTAAGCTGCCATCTCTTTTCCCCTTTTCTTTTGATCAAAAGTCCAGCAAAAACTGCCGCAAAAATCAGAAGCTGAAACAGATTCATATATTCACTGAGCATCTGATACAGCTTGCCCTCGTAAATACTCTGGACAATCGTGGAAAACTCGCCGCTGTGGAACTGGTTGACCCAGAGTGCTTCAAAGGTAGGCTCATTCCACTGGGACAGGGTCTTTTTCAGATAAAATCTGGCCGCATAAGCCGGATCCTTTTGAAAACGCTGCAGGGATTCTGCAATCGCCTCTTTCGCAATGGCGTCGCTGACTGCCGGATCGCAATCTGAGTTTACATAAGTATTAAAGTTAAATTCATTGTACCAGCCCTCGGCCCGCTCGCCCTCCTGCAATCCCATAGCGACCCAGAGGGATTTTGGCATGCCGCTTTCGATCGTAAAGCCGGAGCGGGATTCATAAAATACTGTCAGACTTTTACTCAAAAATACAGTCAGACCGAGCAAAATTATAATGGCAGCTATATTCTTACTTGCCTTCATCCTTCCTTCTTTATTTTGATCGATGCCTTCTTCGTTTTCTACTGTTTTAAGCATTGACTGTCTGCATGTTGTCTGTTCTATCGACTCTTGTTTGATCGCATTGCCACTTTTTTTTAGAAAGTCATACAAAAGCAGAATCACCAGCGCCACCATAAAAATGCTGTAATTATTCTTCACGAGGATCGAGATCCCAATCAAAATTCCCGAGCTTATCGCATACCTCCATTTTCCATGTTCCAGAAAAAGCAGCAGCGCATAAAAAGCCCCAAGCGCAAATGTAAGCCCCAGCATAATGCCGTAGAGAAAGGTGCTGTACAGTATAATCTGAATACATCCCATAGAGGCAAGCAGCACAAGGCGGTCCGCGTTTTTGTCGTGATACAGCCGATCGGTAATTTTATAAAGCAAATAGACCACCACGCCATTGGCCAGGGCGGTCAGGTACATAAAGGCTTTCCATTTTTCTCCGCCTGTCAGCCGGTACAGGAACTCCAGAATTGCCGCCAGACCAAGCTGGTTCGGGTAGATCTGCATGTATTTTCCCTGCTCAAAGAAGAGAAAATTATTCTGAGTCATCAGGTAGGCTACCCAGGAAACTGCCTTTTGATCGGCTTCCGGGTAGGTGTGGCTCACCTGAATCCAGAGGACGCTCATACCGATCACAAAGAGAACTGCCACAGCCGCCAGAACCCTCACAGAAATTTTCTCAAATATCTGTTTTTTATATAATATATATAAGATTCCGACAATAACTGCCAGAAACGCCAGATTCAGCGGAATCCAATCCCACCGGTACTCCGGCCGCTCCCCGTAGGAGGAATCCGGTGTGAAATAGGCTGTACTCACAAAGCTGACCACAGTCAGAAAACCGAACAACAGAATGGACAGCCAGAGAACGACACCGTCCGCAACCCGTAATAATTTATTTTGCATAAAATCTCCAATCAAAAAAATTACATTGAATCCGCATTACCAGAAAAAGGTACACGAATTCAATGTAATTATAGTATAAAGCCCTTCATTTGTCATCCTAGTTTCTTATTCCAGCGGTGCTTCTGTATCTCCCCGGAAGTATTCTTTGCACCGTAGCCGAAACAGGAACTCCGACACATTGAACTTCCGAATTCCACGATGCTCCTCCGCCTGATACTTATTCATGGAAAAATAACCTCTTGTCATCTCCACCTCCGCGCTCCCTTCCTTCGCTGCCTTCAGCATCGGACCCGAAGCATCCGTAGATAGCTCGTAAAGATAGCTGGTCTGATCGTGAGCGATATTGTAGGAGGCGATCCAGGCGTCCATGTGGCTGAAGGACAGGACGAGATACAGCACGGTCACCACCGCCACACTGTAACGAAACAGTGGAAAATGTTCCTGATAAATGCTGCGAATCACGCCTCCGAACAGAACGGCCAGCACCAGCAGCGCAAACAGCACCAGTACCCGAAGTCTGGTCAACTGATAGGCCTGGATGTACAGGAACATCCGGCAGGCCGAGGAGATGATCATGATGTACGTGCAGGCGGAAAGGAACGTCAGCATGATTTTCAATGCCTTATTTTCCCGGAAGAAGCTTAAGGTCACCAGCACCAGCAAAAGATTCAGCGCACTGACGAACAGGAGCTGAAAGAAGCCCTGTCTGGCAAAGCTTGCATAGGAATATTCCGCCGGGAGGGTGAAGCCGCCAGTAAACAGATAGGAGATCTGCACGATGCAAAATAGCAGGTACACCACACCGATGACGGTAAGTGTCGTGATGGCCAGAACCGGCTCCTGGGTGCGGAGATCCTTCTCCTCCGCCTGGGGCTTTCGATTCTTTACAGCGCTGCAGATGCCGAAGAAGAACATCAGCCCCCAGAAAAACATCAGTATCATAGGGATTAGCTTCGTCGGAAGAGTGATGCGGCTGATCGTCTGAACTACCCAGTCGAAGACTCCGCCCAGCATCTGATCGAAGACCGCGTCGGCGGAAATCAGAAGCGGCAGAATCAGGCAGAGCAGCGTCAGACCCACCAGAATGCCTAAGATTACATAAATCAGTTTCCCGTTCCGCTTCTTTTCCCCGGTTCCGGCCTCCTTTCTCGTTTTCCAGCTCTTGAACAACTCAGGAAATACGGCGAAAAGATAAGCCAGCGTCGTCATTGCCAGATCCATAAGGCCGTCTACATAGCGAAATACCGTCCAGTTTTGATCCTCGTAGCCGTCATGCAGGATCAGAATGCCGAACAGAAACCAGACGGCCAGCTTATTGCACCAGATGATGACGAAATTGCCGGTCAGGAACGTAGATATACCCAGAAGCAGAATCGCCAGCATATAAAGCTTGGAGGCTTTTTTGATCGATCGTCCAATCCGCTTCATCAAAAGCTGATACATGAAAAGCATTCCAGCCAGGAATACCGGATACAGCACGCCTGAAACATTCTGATACAGACAGAATACGTAGAAAAAAGAAAATCCAAACAGTAATTGCAGATGGCTGATTTTCTCCAGCTTTTCCGACAGCTTCATGTTAGAGTTCCTCCTCACTGACCTCCGCAGAATCATCCTTATTCATCTGCTCCCTCACCTTGGCGATGCTTGCCACAGATACATTTTCTGCGTCCACATTCATGAGCTTCACACCTGATGCGATTCGGCCCACGATGGAGATGCCGTTACACGGAATCCGGATGATGATGCCCTCGGTGGTGATGAGCATGACCTCGTTGTCCTCGTTTACTGCCTTGGCGCCGATGACATTGCCGGTCTTTTCGGTGATCTTATAGCACTTCACGCCCTTACCGCCACGGTTCTGTACGGTAAATTCATCCATACCGGTGCGCTTGCCCAGGCCCTTTTCGGAGACTACCAGCAAGTACTCGCCCTGGCTCCGTACCTGCATGGCCACGATCTCATCCTGATCGGTCAGATTCATACCGATGACGCCCATGGACGCACGGCCGGTGGCTCTTACGTCTGTCTCTTTGAAGCGGATGCACATACCGTACTTGGTAATCAGGAAGACATCCTGCTCATTATCCGTATATTTGACCTCGATCAGCTCGTCGTTGTCACGGAGATTGATGGCTACCAGTCCGGACTTTTTCACATTCGCATATTCGCGGATCGATGTCTTCTTCACCAAACCGTTCTTTGTGGCCATGAAGAGATATTTGCCTTCCTCGTACTCCTTGATCGGAATCACCGCGGTAATCTTCTCGCCCGACTGTAGGGATAAAAGATTGATAATCGCCGTTCCGCGGGAGGTTCTGCTGGCCTCCGGAATCTCGTAACCCTTCAACCGATAAACCCTTCCGGTATTCGTAAAGAACATGATATAGTGATGGGTCGTGGTCATCATCAGATCCTCAATGTAATCTTCATTGATGGTCTGCATACCCTTAATCCCCTTACCACCGCGATTCTGGCTCTTGAAATTGTCCGTGGTCATGCGCTTGATGTAGCCGAGATTGGTCATGGTGATCACCACATCCTCCTCGGGAATCAGGTCTTCCATAGACAGGTCAAACTCGTCAAAACCGATGCTGGTTCGGCGGTCATCGCCGTATTTATCAGCAATTACCGTGATCTCATCCTTGATGACGCCCAGCAGCTTCTTTTCATCTGCCAGAATGCCTTTTAAGTAATCGATCTGCTCCATCAGTGCCTTGTACTCTGCCTCCAGCTTCTCCCGTTCCAGACCTGTCAGTGTGCGCAGACGCATGTCTACGATGGCCTGTGCCTGTACGTCATCCAGACCGAAGCGTTCCATCAGCTTCTGCTTTGCCTCCGGCGTAGACTGAGATCCACGGATAATCTTGATAACTTCGTCAATATTATCGAGGGCAATGAGCAGACCCTTTAAGATATGGGCGCGCTCCTCGGCCTTGTTGAGATCATATTTCGTACGACGGGTAACTACATCCTCCTGGTGAAGCAGATAATACTTCAGCATATCCAGAAGATTCAGAACCTTCGGTTCATTATTTACCAGAGCCAGCATGATTACGCCGTAGGTGTCCTGCAGCTGTGTATGCTTATACAGCTGATTTAAAATGACATTTGCATTGACATCCTTGCGAAGCTCAATGTTGATCCGCATTCCCTCGCGGCTGGACTCATCACCGATGTAGGTGATGCCGTCGATGCGTTTTTCCTTTACCAACTCTGCGATCTTCTCGATCAGTCTCGCCTTATTGACCATATAGGGAAGCTCGGTCACTACGATACGGCTCTTGCCGTTGCTCATCGTTTCGATATTTGTCACAGCCCGCACGCGGATCTTTCCGCGGCCTGTCCGGTACGCTTCCTCGATTCCTCTGGTTCCCAGAATCTCCGCTCCTGTCGGAAAATCCGGTCCCTTTACAATCTTTAAAATCTCTTCGATGGTGGTGTCGCGATCCTCTTCGATCCGATTATCGATGAGCTTCACCACAGCCTTAATGACCTCTCGCAGGTTGTGCGGCGGAATATTGGTCGCCATGCCGACTGCGATACCCGTGGTGCCATTGACCAGAAGGTTCGGAAAACGGGAGGGCAGAACGGAGGGCTCCTTCTCTGTCTCGTCGAAGTTCGGTACGAAATCTACGGTATTTTTATTGATATCCGCCAGCATTTCCATGGAAATCTTGCTTAAGCGAGCCTCGGTATATCGCATAGCCGCTGCGCCGTCACCGTCCACAGAACCAAAGTTGCCGTGACCATCTACCAGCGGATAACGGGTGGACCAATCCTGAGCCATATTGACCAGGGCTCCATAAATGGAGCTGTCTCCGTGGGGGTGATATTTACCCATGGTATCGCCGACGATACGTGCACACTTTCTGTGTGGCTTATCCGGTCCATTATTCAGCTCGATCATGGAATAAAGTACACGCCTCTGTACCGGCTTTAAGCCATCCCGTACATCCGGAAGGGCACGAGCCGCGATAACGCTCATGGCATAATCGATATAACAATCTTCCATGGTCTTTTTCAGATCCACGTCATGAACCTGATCAAAGATATTGTCTTCCATTTTCTATTCTCCCTTGCTATATTCGTACGTTCAGCCGCGCCTGAACTGTTAAATGTCCAGGTTTTTCACATACTTGGCATTGTTTTCGATGAATTCTCTTCTGGGTTCTACCTTATCTCCCATCAATGTATTGAAGGTCAGATCGATCTCCGCGGAGTCTGCATCTTCCATCGTTACTCTCTTCAGGATTCGCTTCTCCGGATCCATCGTAGTCTCCCAGAGCTGCTCGGCATCCATCTCGCCAAGTCCTTTGTATCGCTGAATCTTATTATTCTGATCGCGACCCACTTCATTCAGAATATCAGCGAGCTGCTGATCGCTGTAAGCATACCAGACTTTTTTATTCTTCTCGAGCTTATAAAGGGGCGGCTGTGCCAGATATACATATCCTTCTTTGATCAGATCCGGCATAAATCTGTAAATAAATGTAAGAAGCAGGGTGCTAATATGCGCACCATCCACATCGGCATCGGTCATCAGGATGATCTTATGATACCGAAGCTTTGTAATATCAAAATCCTCATGAATACCGGTACCAAAGGCGGTAATCATGGCCTTGATCTCTGCATTGGCATAGATCTTGTCCAGGCGAGCCTTCTCTACATTCAGAATCTTTCCTCGAAGCGGCAGGATCGCCTGGGTTGCACGGGATCTGGCCGTCTTTGCAGAGCCTCCCGCAGAGTCTCCCTCTACGATATAGATCTCACAGTTCTCCGGATTCTTATCCGAGCAGTCTGCCAATTTTCCGGGAAGAGCCATGCCGTCCAGAGCGGTCTTTCTGCGGGTCAGGTCTCTTGCCTTTCTGGCTGCCTCGCGGGCACGCTGGGCCAGAATCGATTTTTCCAGAATTACCTTTGCTACAGTAGGATTCTGCTCCAGGAAGATCAAAAGCTGTTCGGATACTACGTTATCTACTGCACCTCTTGCCTCACTGTTTCCAAGCTTCTGCTTTGTCTGGCCCTCGAACTGAGGTTCGCCAATCTTGATGCTAATGATGGCTGTCAGTCCCTCACGGATATCGTCACCGTTCAGGCTGGGCTCGCTGTCCTTCAGAAGCTTATTCTTCCGCGCGTAATCGTTAAAGGTCTTGGTCAGCGCGTTCTTGAAACCAGTCAGGTGGGTACCACCCTCCGGGGTATTGATGTTATTGACAAAGCTGTAGCAGTTCTCGGTATAGGAATCATTATGCTGCAGAGCTACCTCAACAACCACATCATTTACGGTACCCTCACAGTAAATGATCTGCTCGTAAAGAGCCGTCTTGGATCGATTCAGATAGCTTACGAACTCTTTGATACCGCCCTCGTAACAGAATTCTTTTTTATACTGCGGTTCCCGACGGTCATCGCGCAGAATGATGTTCAGTCCCTTCGTCAAAAATGCCATTTCCCGCAGACGTACCTTCAGCACATCGTAATCGTAAACGGTTTCCTCGAAGATCTCCTTATCCGGAAGGAACGTAACCTGCGTGCCGGTCTTCTCCGGCTCACACTCACCGATGACCTTCAGAGGTTCTACCGCATGGCCTCTCTGGTAACGCTGGAAATATATCTTGCCTTCGTTGAAAATGCGAACCTCCAGCCACTCGGAAAGAGCATTGACTACGGATGCACCTACCCCATGGAGACCACCAGATACCTTATAGCCTCCGCCGCCGAACTTTCCGCCTGCATGCAGGACAGTGAAAACCACCTCGACGGCCGGAATTCCGGCCTTGTGATTGATTCCTACCGGAATACCACGACCATCGTCGATGACTGTAATCGAATTATCCTCATGAATCGTCACATCGATATTTTTACAAAAGCCGGCCAGGGCCTCGTCCACGGAATTATCTACGATCTCGTAAACCAGATGATGAAGGCCACGGGAGGAAGTACTTCCGATGTACATACCGGGTCTTTTGCGGACCGCTTCCAATCCTTCCAAAATCTGGATCTGATCTGCTCCGTATTCTGCGCTCATTTTCAATCCTCCTTGATTTGCTGCTAATTTCGTAACTGTTCTTTACCCTCACAGTTATCTAATTTTCACTATATACAGCGCCCTCGACTACACGGAAAATCCGGTTGATCGCGAACCTGTGATTTACAAATTCATCCAGACCCGTACAGGTAATCATGGTCTGAATATCATGAATGCTGTTCAATAAATAATTCTGCCGGTTGTGATCAAGCTCCGACAACACATCATCCAGAAGCAGGA
>CAVHYN010000067.1:0-5210 GCA_963640245.1 Bulleidia sp. | reverse complement strand
TCCGATTGACGGTACGACGAATCTGGTACACGATTATCAGCACAGTACTGTTTCACTGGGACTCTATAGCAAGGGTGAAATCATTCTGGGTGTGATCTACGATCCGTTCCGGGAAGAGATGTTTTATGCAGAAAAGGGTAAGGGAAGCTTTGTAAACGGCCGTCCCATCCATGTGGCTGATTCAGAGCGTCTTAGTGAGACCATTGTGTCGATCGGAACCGCTCCCTATCAGAAGGAGCTGGCTCCGAAAAATTTTGCCTGCTTTCAGCGGGTATTTGAAAAATGCGAAGACATTCGGCGTACCGGCTCTGCAGCCATGGATCTGGCCTATACAGCGGCCGGCCGGATCGGCGGCTTCTTTGAAGCCAGACTGCAGCCCTGGGATTTCGCGGCAGGGATGCTGCTGGTGAAAGAAGCCGGCGGAAAAGTTACCCGCTATGACGGCTGTGAGGTAAATCCGGTGGAACCGGGCGGAATCGTCGCGACAAACGGAAAGCTGCATGAGGAGCTACGCACGCTTTTATAGCAGGATAGCTTACTGGGGATATACGAGCCGGTCTTCACTGATAGTATAGAGAACCTGCTCGAGGTAACGCTTGGCGAGAAACTTCGCCATTGGAAGATTCATATCCAGATAGTTGCCGCAGTCTCTCGGGCTGGCTCCCGGAATCTCACCCTCATAATCCCGGATGAATTCCCACATCTCGATCATAAGGGGAACGATGTCCTTCGATTCGTAATCTCCGGTCAGCAAAAGATAAAAACCGGTTCTGCAGCCCATGGGTCCGAAATATACGGTTTTTGCACCATAGTCCTTGTGATTGCGCAGGAAGGTGGCAGCCAGATGCTCGATGGTATGGATTTCGGCTGTATTCATCACCGGTTCCTCGTTCGGGCGGGTCAGACGAAGGTCAAAGGTGGTGACGGTTGTTTCTCCGACCGGATCCTTCCTGGATACATAGACGCCCGGCTGAAGCAGCAGATGATTGATGGTGAAACTGGTAATTTTTTCCATAAAAATCATTCCTTTCAGAAATTTGTATCATGTATTGTAGCATAAAAGCGTCAGAAAGAAAACAGAGGGATACCTTGAAAGAAAAAAGAAAGATAGACTGGCTCGTTCCGTTGGTTCTGGTTTTCAGCATTGGTTTCTTGAACCTTTGCCTGTTCTGGCAGGAAAAATCTGAATTCCATTCGGAAGATGAACTTCAGGTTACCTTTTTTGCGGTAGGAAAGAGCGATGCGATTCTCGTGGAGCAGGGAGAAAGCAGGATGCTGATCGATACCGGACTGGATGAAGAGGCAGGAGGAATTTTGCGCTATCTTGCAACACATGACATCAATAGTCTGGATTATCTAGTGATCACGCATTTTGACAAAGACCATGTAGGGGGTGCTGACCGCATTCTGGATACACTGGAAGTAAAAGAGACTTTGGAACCGGATTATGTTTCGGATAGTGAGCAATATCTCGAATACCAGGAAGCATTGATACGCAATCAGGCGAACGTCCGGAAGATCACAAAGACGGAGGAGGGAAAGCTTGGCGACGCTTCCTTCGCCATCTATCCGCCCAGAGGATCCTTTGATGGCAATGACAACAACCAGTCTTTGGTACTGAGTCTTCGCTACGGAGAGAAAAGCTTTCTCTTTGCCGGAGACAGCGAGGAAGAACGTCTGGAGGAGTTGATGGCCGAAACGGATCTGAATTTGCAGCATACGGTTTTAAAGGTTCCGCATCACGGAAGAAAAGAAAAAAATAGCAAAACCTTTCTTCAAAAAGTCATGCCGGCTGTAGCAGTGATTACCTGCGAAGAGAAAGACCAGGTATCCGGCAAACTCTTGAAAAATCTCGAAGAGCTGCAGACAGAAGTATATCTGACCAGCGATGGAACGGTGATTTGTATAACAGACGGGAAAAGCCTGCATGTAGACCAGAAAGTAACAGCAAAAGAATAGTAGAACTTGAAAAATAGGCGGGATACCCTTAAAATAAAACACAATAGTTACAGAGTAGTTAACGAAAAGAGGAGGAAATGAAAATGAGTAAAATCGATGAAATTCGTGCAGAGATGGTGAAAGCCATGAAGAATAAGGAAAAGGACAGAAAAGAGACTCTGTCCATGCTTCTTGCAGCCTTAAAGAATAAAGCCATCGATAAGAGAGCCGATCTCACACCGGAGGAAGAAGCCCAGGTAATCAAAAAGGAGATCAAGCAGACGAAGGAGACACTTGAGCTGGCTCCGGCAGACCGGGAAGACATTATCGAGCAGTGTAAAGCCCGCATTGCAGTTCTCTCCGAGTTTGCGCCGGAGGAGATGGGTGAGGAGGAGATCCGCAGTGTGATTCGGGAAGTGCTGACAGCGCTTGGGATCGAGCAGCCCACCGGAAAGGACAAGGGAAAGATTATGAAGGAGCTTATGCCCAAGGTAAAGGGAAAGGCAGATGGATCTCTCGTCAATAAAATCGTAGGAGAAATGCTGGCATAAGACAGGCAGCGTAGGATAAGACAATGAAAAAAGTACAGATACAGCATTCCCTGCTGTTATTATTGACAGCGATCATCTGGGGAACAGCTTTTGTAGCCCAAAGTGTGGGCATGGATTACGTAGGCCCGTTTACCTTCCTTTGTACGCGATCCTTTATCGGAGGAGTCGCTCTTTTACCTGTGATTGCCTTCCTGGATAAAAGAAAAAGTGAGCAGGTACTCGAGGAGGAGCGCAGACCGGAAAACCGGAAGGTTCTTATCAAAGGAGGAATCCTTTGCGGTATTGTTCTCTGCTTTTCCAGTGCCTTCCAGCAATATGGCATCCTGTTTACGACAGTAGGAAAGGCTGGCTTTATCACGGCCTTCTATATTGTGCTGGTACCGCTTGCAGGACTTTTCTTTGGAAAACGCTGCGGCCTTCAGGTATGGTTGGGTGTGCTCCTTGCGTTATGTGGCCTCTATTGCCTATGCATTACAGAGACCTTCCGGATCCGAATCGGAGATATTCTCGTCCTGATCTGCGCATTTTTGTTTACCTCACACATCCTGATAGTAGACCATTTTTCACCCCAGGTAGATGGTGTAAAGATGTCCTGTATACAATTTTTTGTCTGCGGTACGGTGGCCGGTATCGGCATGCTGCTTTTGGAGCATCCGAATTTCTCGGATATCCTGATGGCATGGCAGTCGATTCTTTATGCAGGCCTGCTTTCGAGTGGTGTCGGCTATACGCTGCAGATCGTGGGACAAAAGGGGCTGAACCCCACGGTGGCCTCCCTGATTATGAGTCTGGAGTCCGTCGTTTCGGTATTGGCAGGGCTTTTGATCCTCGGTCAGACCATGAGCGCAAAGGAGGTCATTGGCTGCGTATTGATGTTTGCAGCGATTCTTCTGGCGCAGCTGCCGAGTCGGGAAGCTTCCAAATAGTGACCCGGATAGAATGTAAAGCTTGCGTTAAATTTCCCGCAGATTGGTTGCGGATTCTTAAATTAAACATATAATGAAAGAGAAAGCAATATGAAAATTTTATTTATATCCCTTGGCTGTGACAAAAATCTTGTGGATTCCGAGGTAATGATAGGACTTCTTGGAAATAAGGGCTATTCCTTTACCGATGATGAGACAGAGGCAGATGTGATTGTGATCAACTCCTGCTGCTTTATCAATGATGCCAAGGAGGAGAGTATAAATACCATTTTGGAGATGGCAGAGTACCGGAAAACCGGAAGCTGTAAAGCCTTGATTGTGACAGGCTGTCTGGCAGAGCGTTATAAGCAGGAGATCGTAGACGAGATTCCTGAGGTAGATGCGGTGCTCGGAACCACCACCTATGATGCCATCGTGGAGACTGTGGATAAGGTTCTGGAAGGGCAAAAGGAGCTTCATTTTGAAGACATCGATCGTCTGGTGCCGGAACAGGAGAGTGCAAGAGCTCTGACCACAGGCGGTCACTATGCTTATCTGAAGATTGCAGAGGGCTGTGACAAGCATTGTACCTATTGTATCATCCCGAAGGTTCGCGGAAACTACCGGAGCGTTCCGATGGAACAGCTTTTGAGAGAGGCGGAAACGCTGGCTTCTGAGGGTGTAAAGGAGCTGATCTTGGTTGCGCAGGAGACGACCCTTTACGGAAAAGACCTCTACGGAGAGAAGAAGCTGCCGGAGCTTTTGAAGAAGCTGGCAAAAATCGGCGGTATCCAGTGGATCCGTATTTTATACTGTTATCCGGAAGAAATTACAGAAGAATTGATTCAGGTGATAAAGGAAGAACCGAAGATTTGTCATTATCTCGATCTGCCGATCCAGCATGCCTCGGATCGTATTTTGAAGCGGATGGGACGAAGGACAACGCAGGCAGATCTGCGTGCTATCATCGGTCGGCTTCGGGAAGAAATTCCCGATATCTGTCTGCGTACCACCCTGATTACCGGCTTTCCCGGAGAGACCGATGAAGACCATGAAGAGCTGATGCACTTTATCGATGACTGTGAGTTCGACCGGTTAGGCGTCTTTACCTACTCGCCGGAGGAGGATACACCGGCAGCGGGTATGCCGGATCAGATCCCGGAGGAGCTCAAGGAAGCGCGCAGGAACAGGCTTATGGAGCTGCAGCAGGAGATCGCCTTTGACAAGGCGGATGCCATGACAGATCGCGTTCTGGAAGTGATGGTAGAAGGCCAGGTTGCAGATGAGAATGCCTACGTATGCCGCACCTATAAGGATGCTCCGGGTGTAGACGGATATCTGTTCCTGAATACCGCAGAGAGCTTGATGAGCGGCGATTTCGCAAGAGTGCGCGTTACCGGAGCCGTAGAATATGATTTGATAGGAGAATTAGCAGAATGAATTTACCCAATAAATTAACGACACTGCGTGTGTTGATGATTCCGTTTTTTGTTGTCTTTATGCTGACAAATCTGGGCGGCGCCTATGCCGACTATATTGCCCTGGCCATCTTTATCGTAGCCAGTCTTACAGATCTTCTGGATGGCAAGATCGCAAGAAAGTACAATCTGGTGACCAATTTCGGAAAATTCATGGATCCACTGGCGGACAAACTACTGGTATGCTCTGCCTTGATTTGCCTGGTGGAAATGGATCGCCTGGCTGCATGGATGGTCATTGTCATTATTTCCAGAGAATTTATCATCAGCGGTTTTCGACTGATAGCGTCCGACAACGGTGTCGTGATCGCAGCCAGCTACTGGGGAAAGTTTAAGAC
>CAVHYN010000066.1:47208-56776 GCA_963640245.1 Bulleidia sp. | reverse complement strand
AGCCTCGCAGAGGCGATTTTGCGAATGGGGTTCTGAATAGTTACATTTTCTGCTTATTTAGTTCATTTTAGTCTCTGTCTTTTCCTTATTCAGCTAATTCCACCTCAAGTTTCTCCGCCTGTTCCACCGATACTGCCTCTTCAAAGTAAATGGAATAGCTATAGTCCTCGTCCTCCCATAAAATCAGGCTACAGGTGTCGCCGTTGCCTTTGAGGGTATATTCGTGTCCGTCTACTGTTCCGGTGCGCTCGAATTCGTAGGTTTCGTAAACGCCGGAATTATCCTCGCCCGCCGGCTGGCTCTTGCGATAGGAAATGGTCTGGCCGTCTACGAGATACCGGATTTCGGCCATGCCCCACTCGGCCAGATAGGTGGTTTCTTCGGCTTCTTCTTTCAGGGAAGAAATGTCCTCCACCGGGAAACCGACTTTTTCGGAAAGTTCTTCTGCGGAAGTCCACTCGGTGATATCGGGTACTACCTGCGTTTCGTCTCCGGTGTAATCGGGCATCGGATGACGCAGACGCGGAACTGCGATTCCTGCCAGAAGGAGCAGGGCGAAGCAGGCCGCCAATGGGAGGAGCTTTCGATAGATTCCGGCTCTCTTTCTGCAGTTCAAGTCTGCGATTCGAGTTATGTCAACTATGTTTGCGGTCTTTTCCTGAGCCACGGTCATCTTCTCGCCGATTCCATCCAGCACCCGTTCTCGCATTTCCGGCGTTACTTCTACTTTATCCATCAATTCTTCGTATTTATTCAAAGTCATACGCCTCCTTCAGAATCTCTTTCAATCGCTGCCGTCCCCGACGCAGGTCGGAGCGCACCGTGCTTTCCTTGCGTCCCAGCATTTTTGCTATCTGTGCGGTGGAATACCCCTCGTAGTGAAACAGATGAATCACTTCCCGGTATTTCTCCGGAAGCGCCCGAACCGCCTCCCAGACGAAGCTTAAGTCCTCTCGTTCCTCCGCTGCCAGCTCTTCCTGCAGCTCATCCGCCTGCCGTACCTGATTATGGGAAATGCGATTCTTGCTTAAGTTCGCCGCCACCGTGAGCATCCAGGATTTCTCGTGGGCTGGAGATTCCAGAACCGGTCTGGTCTTCAGATACTGCACCAGCGTGTCCTGCAGGATATCCTCGGCGTCTGACAGGTTGTGGAGATAGGAATAGGCCAGGCGGAGGATGCTGTTGCCGTACAGGTCGAGAAGCGAAGCCGCTTTTTGCTGATGGTCGGAATTAGATTCTACCCATGCCCTGGACTGCTCAGCACTGGCTGCAAATAATGTCTTTGTATTTTTTCGACCGAAACTCTCTTTTATTTTTCTTATCAAACACGCTATGTTTTGCTCAAACATATTACTGTCTTTTATAGAAATAACCAGTTCCATGATTTTCTCCGCTTTTTTTATTGCACCGCTTCCACCAGACTCAGCATCTCATCCCGGGAAGCCCCTGCGTCCACCTGAATAGAAAAAGTATAACTTCCCGTAGTCCAGACTACAACGATTACTTTTCCGTCATTGCCCTTCAGCGTCACTTCCAGGTCGTCTGCTGCCACTGTGGTCACCTCTGCAAAGTTCTCGTAATTACCGCTGATATCATCACTGCCGTCGCCCTTACGAATCAAGATCTCGTCCTCTTTATCATCCAAGTTCACATAGAATACCTGAACCATTTCCCCTTCGATAACCTGAATCAACTCCTGCTCATAACCTTCTATCTGCTCCGGCACCGCCATTTCAAAACCAGCCAGCTTCTCCGCGTCCGCCATTGTCTCACAGTCCACAAACGGGTTCGGAATCTGCGTATTCTCACCCTCCAAAGCTTTCGCATCATCCTTGTCGAAGTCCTCCTCCGATATCTCCGTCCCAGTCTGAGCGTTCTCAGACGCTGCCTTCTTCCCGCATCCCATCATCGAAACCGCCATCACCAACGCCGCCATACTGCATACCGTCATTACCATTTTCTTCTTCATACTTTTATCCTCGCTTTCTGAACCCTTAAATAAAGAAATAGCAGAACAGCTTTTCCTGCCGTTCTGCTATTTATACAGTTCAGAAATCCGAAATGTTGCACGGAAATTCCAAAAAATTTTTCTTTGCAACTTTTCCAACCATTTTTTGCCTTTTGTGTAACTTTTCCGACCAAAATCCGGCCTATTTTTGCAACTTTTCCAACCGGTCGCAAGCTTCCATCTTCTCCCGAAGCCGCGCCGCCAGCTCCGCTGTGAAGCTGCCGGTAAGCGCCCGCCACCGCCAATTCTCGCCGACTGTGGACGGCGTATTCATCCGTGACTCGCTGCCAAGTCCCAGGATATCCTGCGCCTGAACGATAGCGAGGTCGGCGCGGCTGTTCCAGATGGCGTCCAGCATGGCCTCGGCTGTGGCTTTATCGTCGGTCTCATGGAAGTATTCTTTCGCCAGAGCCACGTCGCCCGCAGGGGCCGTTCTCATCCAGCCCAGAGCTGTGTCATTGTCGTGGGTTCCCACGTAGGCCACGCAATGCTCCGGATAGTTCTCCGGCAGGTAGGCGGCTCCGCCGCCATCCCGGCTGTCAAAGGCAAATTCCAGCACCTTCATGCCCGGAAAACCACTGTCCGCCAGAAGCTTCCGAACCGAATCGGTCAGGTAGCCCAGATCCTCCGCAATGATACGCTGCGACCCGATCTTCTCCTCCACCGCACGAAACAGCGCGATACCCGGTCCCTGTTTCCAGTGTCCGCCCTGGGCGGTCGTGTTGCCATAGGGGATCGCGTAATAAGAATCGAAGCCCCGGAAATGGTCAATCCGCAGGATATCATAGACCTTACAGAGATACTGAATCCGTCTGGTCCACCACTCATAGCCATTTCCGGCCATGTACTCCCAGTCAAAGAGGGGATTTCCCCAGAGCTGTCCGTCTGCGGAGAATCCGTCCGGGGGACATCCGGCCACTTCCTTCGGGTTTCGGTTTTCATCCAGCTGGAACAACTCCGGATGCGCCCATACATCCACGCTGTCCAGAGATACATAGATCGGAAGATCTCCAATCAGCCGCACCCCGTGCGCATTCGCATAAGTACGAAGCTGCTCCCACTGGTGGAAAAACAGGTACTGCAGCACCTTCCAAAAGCTGATTTCTTCCGCGTGCTGTACCTCGATCTCCGCCACTGTCACCGGCTCCCATTCCTGCCAGGATGCGCCGCCATGAGTATGCTTCATAGCCATAAACCGGGCGTAATCGTCCAGCCAGTAATCATTTTTTTCGCAGAACTTGGAATAATCCGCGGGGAGCTTTTCCTGAAAACGCGCCGCAGCTTTTCGAAGAACCGGATAACGCTTCGCATACTGCGCGCCGTAATTTACTTTATCTTCGGTACTTTCCCAGTCGATGTCCCGGTATTCCTGCCACTCCAGCAGCCCTTCCTCCCGAAGCAGATCCAGATCGATAAAATACGGATTGCCCGCATAGGTAGAAAAGGACTGATACGGAGAATCGCCGTAGCTGGTAGGGCAGATGGGCAGAAGCTGCCAGTAATCCTGCCCAGCCGCCTCTAAAAAATCAATGAAGTCCCGTGCCGGTTTTCCCATGCTGCCGATGCCGTAAGGCCCGGGAAGGGAAGAGAGATGCATCAAAACTCCGCTGCTTCTCACCGTCCATCACACTCCTTATCTTAATTTTTAATGACAGATGATCGCCTCTGTCTCTGCATCAAAGACATGAATCTTATTCACATCCAGAGCCAGCTTCGCTGTATCATCTGCCTTGATACCGGTGCGGGACGGTACTCTCGCTACCAGCTTCTGACCAAAGCAGGTCAGATAAAGATAAATCTCGGATCCCATCATTTCCGCCAGATCTACCTTTGCCTCGATATTGGAAGCATCGGAAATGGCCAGAAAGGACTCTTCTGCATGAATGTCCTCGGGACGGATACCCAGGATCACATCCTTGCCCACGTAGGCCTCCAGCTCCGGCTTATTTACCGGAATCCGGCAATCGCCGAATACCAGCACCAGACCTTGTTCCTCCTTCTCTACCTTTGCATTTACGAAGTTCATCTGCGGAGACCCGATAAAGCCTGCAACAAACTTATTGCAGGGATAATTGTAAAGATTCTGTGGCGTATCTACCTGCTGAATGATGCCCTCCTTCATAACAACGATCCGATCGCCCATGGTCATCGCCTCGGTCTGATCGTGAGTTACATACACGAAGGTGGTCTGCAGTCTCTTATGCAGCGCTGCAATCTGGCTTCTCATCTCGGTTCGAAGCTTCGCGTCCAGATTCGATAGAGGCTCGTCGAGCAGGAAGACTGCAGGATTTCGCACCATGGCACGACCAAGTGCCACACGCTGTCTCTGTCCTCCGGACAGTGCCTTCGGCTTCCGATCCAGATACTCGGTCAGGCCAAGGATCTCTGCTGCCTCCCGTACCTTTTTGTCGATCTCATCCTTCGGCGTGCCGTGAAGCTCCAGCGCAAAGGACATATTTTTGTATACAGTCATATGGGGATACAGGGCGTAGCTCTGGAATACCATCGCGATATCGCGATCCTTCGGAGCCACGTCGTTGACTCGGCGGTCACCGATGTACAGGTCGCCGGAGCTTACCTCCTCCAGGCCTGCAATCATACGGAGCGTCGTCGACTTTCCGCAGCCGGACGGGCCGACCAGCACGACGAATTCCTTGTCATGGATTTCCAGATTCAGATCCGGAACGACTGTATTTTTATTATCATAGGTTTTCACTACATGTTTAAATGTAATATCTGCCATTTTTCTCCTCCTTATCCTGTCCGTCTGCAGCGCACAGGCCGTAACTGTTCAGAACAGTTGCTTCTATTCTATTCTCGTCAATGGGAAATCTCCGCTGCACTCTCCCCCTCGACGATATCGAAGGGAAGGAGCTCATGCACGGCCGGATGCTCTCCGGCGATACAGGAGAGTAGGATTTCCAGACTCCGGTCTGCAATCCGTTCTCTGGCCTGCCGCACCGTAGTCAGCCGCGGTGAAAGATACTTTCCAAGTTCAATTCCGTCAAAGCCAATGACTGAGACATCCTCGGGAACACGAAGCCCTCTGTCACGGATGGCACGGATAGCGCCCACTGCCAGCACATCTGCCATGGCAAAGACAGCAGTCAGATCCGGCAGCTGTTCAAACAACCGGTTCATGGCATGATAGCCATCTTCCATGGAGAAGAGTGCCGCATGGTACTGCTGCTCCTTCTGAAGCTTCATGCCGTAATTTTCAAAGGCCTTCTCACAGCCCTTATAACGCGTGTAAGCCGCATGAGATTTCTCCATAAAGCCACCCAGCACACCGATCTTCCGGTGCCCAAGCTCCAAAAGATGCTCTACCGCCGCCTGTGCGCCCGCCTCGTCATCGGTACTGACACTCGACAGGTTGTCAAAGCCCAAGTCCGCCGCCGAGTTGGTAACCAGCACACAGGGTACATCCAGTAAGGAAAAGTGCTCTTTGAAAAATTCCAGGTCGCTTCCCAGGAAGAGAATCCCCAGAGGATGGCGCTCCAGGCTCACGCTTCTCGCCCGCTCCACCTCATTTTCCTCCTCACCGATGTAATAGATGAAGGAAGCAAATTTCTTCTCGCTTAAAAGCCTCTGCAGCCGCTCCACGATGGAGGCAAAAAGCATATTCTGGGAACCTTTTATGATAATCGCGATTCCGCTGCTTGCCTGCTGCTTCAGATGCTTGGCATTACTATTTAACTTAAAATGGTGCTTTTCCACCACCGCCATAATCGTTTTTCGCGCTTTTTCCGATACATCCGGATGATTATTCAGCACACGGGAAACCGTGCCCACTGCATATCCGGATTCTTTTGCAATGTCTTTGATCGTCATCTGTATTTCTAACCCTTGACCGCTCCTGCAGCCACTCCTTTGATAATGTGTTTCTGACCCAGCAGGTAAACAACCACGATCGGGATGACCGTCAGCATAATACTTGCCATCATCGGACCCATCTCTACTTTACCATAACTTCCGCGGAAATACTGTATCAACATAGGAATGGTCTTATAATTTTTGATATCCAGAACCAGGGTCGGCAGAAGGTAATCGTTCCATACCCACATGGCCTCCAGGATACCTACCGATACCAGGGTCGGCTTCAGCATCGGAAGCACAATCAGGAAGAATGTCTGTAAAGGATTGCAGCCGTCGATCATGGATGCTTCCTCCACCTCAAGCGGAATAGATTTCATAAAGCCTGCAAACATAAAGACCGCCAGACCGGCGCCGAAGCCCAGATAGATAATCCAGATGTTCCAGGGCTTATTGAGACTCAGAGAATCCGCTGTCTGGGACAGGGTAAACATCACCATCTGGAAGGGTACAACCATCGAAAATACAAAGAGATAATACAAAGCCTTTGAAAGAATTCCCTTCACCCGGGTAATATACCAGGCGCACATCGAGCAGCAGATGAGAATCGCTGCCACCGAGGTAATCGTAATCAGAACACTGAAGCCCAGGCTTTGCAGGAAGCCCTTTGACATGATTGCATTTACATAATTTTCCAGTCCTGCAAAGGTATCCGCTGTCGGGAGCGTAAAGGCTCCTGAGGTGCTGATAGACGTTTCCTTCTTCAGGGAATTAAATAAGATCATCACGATGGGATACACATACAGCAGTGCGAGAATGCTCAAGAATACTACCAGAATCGTATCCTGTACCTGTTTTTTCTTTTTCATCTTACTGCTGCACCTCCCTTGAACGTGTCGCCCGAAGCTGGAGCATCGAAATTACGATGACCAACAGACAGAACAGAACGGCCTTTGCCTGGCCGAGACCCTTCCACTGGGCACCCGCTCTGGCATAGAAGGTCTGATAGATGTTCAGCGCAAGCATCTCTGTCATATGGTTCGGATCTCCTCCGGTCAATGCCAGGTTCTGATCAAAGAGCTTGAAGGAGTTGGTCAGCGTCAGGAATACGCAGATCGTGATGGACGGCATCACCATCGGAAGCTTTACCTTCCACAGGGTCTGCCAGGGCGTCGCACCGTCGATCTGCGCTGCCTCCAGAAGATCATCGGACACATTCTGAAGTCCGGCGATATAGATGATCATCATGTAACCGATCTGCTGCCAGCACATAAGGATAATCAGTCCCCAGTAGCCTGCGGAACTATTGAGCGCCAGAAGCGGCTGTCCCACGATGGAAAGCACGCAGTTGATCAGGATCTGCCAGATATAACCCAGTACGATGCCGCCGATCAGGTTCGGCATAAAAAATATGGTTCGGAAGATATTGGTTCCCTTCAGCTTCCGTGTCAAAAGCAGCGCCAGGACAAAGGCGATTCCGTTGATCAGGATGATCGATGCCACTGCGAAGAGTACGGTAAACCGAAAGGAATTTAAAAATGTAGTATCGGTGAAAATCCTTTTATAATTGCCAAGCCCCGTGAACTTCGCATTTTTTACTGTCGTGAACTGGCAGAAGGACAGATACAGACCCTCGATAAAGGGAATGATGAAGCCTATGGTAAATGCCAGAAGTGTGGGCAGTACAAAAAGGGGAGACCAGCGTTTGATCGCTTTTTCCATGGTTTTGCACTCCTTTCTTGTCTAAAAAGGGCGGGCACGCGTGCCCGCCCCGAAAATTTCGATATTTACTGTCCGTTTGCCAGCTGGTACTCGGTTGCCCATCCATCAACGAATGCAGATACAACGCCGTCCCAGTTTGCATCGGTCTGGTCTGCTGCATATGCGGTCAGAGCCTGGCCTACGCCGTTCTTCCACTCCTCAGACGGCATCGTTGTGAAGTTCCAGGATACCGGAGTCTTGCCCTCTGCTGTGTACTCTGCATCTTCCTTCACAAACAGGTTCTGAGATTCCTGTGCTCCCTTGAACGGGATGACGAAGCCCATATCCTCAGCCATGGTCTTGGTTCCAAGCTCAGAGGTTACGCACCAGTTGATGAAGTCCAGAGTGGCCTGGATGTCTGCCTCGTCTGCCTGGTTGTTTACACACCAGTAGTTCTCTGTACCGGTACACAGACCCTGATTTGCCTCATCGCCGACACCGATGTAAATCGGAATCATAGCCAGATCGTCATCGGTATAAGCACCGTCTGCTGTCAGGTTTGCGTACTCCCAGGAACCGTTCTGGAAGAAGACTGCCTTTCCTTCCAGGAACTCATTTCTGGAGTCGTCACCGGTCTTAGCGGAAAGGTCTTTGGCATCGCAGGTACTGTTGTTGATGTACAGGTCAAAGATATCGCGGTAGTTGTCAAGGTAGGTTCCCTTGATAGCATCTGTGCTGCTGATGCCGTCTGTCTGATACTCGAAGTAAATCGGCAGGTTTGCCAGATGGGTCTTAAATCTCCAGTCAGAGGAGCTGTCCATACCAGCGGAAGTAAATGCCGCAAAGCCAAGCTCGGAAGAACGTGCTGTGATGTCCTCAGCCACCTTCTTTAAATCAGCGAAGGACTGGATATCCTCTACGGTGTAGCCTGCCTGCTGAAGCAATGTCTTATTGACAATCAGGCCATAGGACTCGATTACATAGGCAACGCCATATACGGTGTCGTCCTCTTTCAGTGCGTAGGTGTCGCTGGTAAGCTGTCCGTAGATGTCGGAACCGGACAGGTCATAGCAATAATCCTTCCAGTTTGCCAGACCAACCGGGCCGTTTACCTGGAACAGGGTCGGAGCTCCGCTCTTACCCATCTCGCTCATCAGAGTAGTTTCATAGTTGCCGGATGCTGCAGTTACAACGGTTACCGGTACGCCGGTCTCTTCGGTATAAGCCTTTGCCAGCTCCTGCCACTGCTCGTCCTGCTCCGGTTTAAAGTTCAGGTAGTATACGGAGCCTTCTGCTCCGCTCGCTTCTGTGGTGTCAGCCTTCGTATCTGTGGATGTACTTCCTTCACCGGAAGATCCGCCGCAGCCTGCCAGCATAGAAACTGCCATCGCGCCGCTCAGTGTCAGGGCTAAGAGTTTTTTGTTCATAGTGTTTTCCTCCCTTTATGATAGAATTCTTTATGCTCCGGAATTCGTTTTGGAAACGTTTCATTGGAAACGTTTCCAGTTCTTATGCTTCTATCATAGTCCTTATGACGAAGAAAAGCAAGGAGTTTTTCTTGCTCCCTGCTTTTTTCGTCAATACTGCATATTTTTATTTGTTTATTTTTGTGCAACTTTTTGTTAAATCCACTCGCAATCGCCGCCATCTACGGGAATAACAATTTCAATTAGTATGAGTATAAATATTTCCGTATTTATTGTAACACACTTAAATCCAGCTTATATATCAGCTCACCGGGTAATTTTTTGTTTTATCATCCTTCTGTTTCCTTGTTGTTTGTCCGTTTTTCAATAATATTTTATCGCTATTTTGTCCGTTTTTCCAAAATAATTGTATCTAAAATTATTGTCTACATAAAAGGAATGCCGGGGGCATATATTTTGTAATATGCTCCCCGGCATCCCTTGTTTTTGCTTATTAGAACTTCCCACATGAGAAATTTGTTGGCGCCGTGCCTGCGGGCGAGTGTTAGCGCGATCTATTTGATCTCATTTACCAGATTGTTATTCTGGAAGAATTCCTTTACGTTGTTCAGCGTGGTCT
>CAVHYN010000066.1:9618-47198 GCA_963640245.1 Bulleidia sp. | reverse complement strand
CCATGGCAACGTATGAAGGGAAGTGTTTCATCACTTCCCTTACATCTGCCAAATCTATGGACGCCGCACCTGCAGATAAGCGCTAGTCAAGGGCAGCTTATTTGATCTCATTTACCAGATTGTTATTCTGGAAGAATTCTTTCACATTGTTCAGCGTGGTCTCCGCGATATTGGACAATGCCTCCTCGGTCAGGAAGGCCTGGTGGGAGGTCAGCAGTACATTCGGCATCGATACCAGAAGCTGCAGCGTGGCATCGTCCACGATCTCACCGGAGCAGTCCTCGAAGAAGTAGTTCGCCTCCTCCTCGTATACATCGAGGCCTACGGCGCGAAGCTGCTTATTCCACAGGGCTTCTACCAGGGCGACGCTGTCTACCAGGGCACCGCGGGAGGTATTGATGAGGATGGCGCTGTCCTTCATGATAGCGAAGCGCTTCTCATCTACCATATGGTGTGTCTCATCGGTCAGCGGGCAGTGCAGGGAGATGAAATCACTCTCGCGGAACAGAGTATCCAGATCCACGTAGTCGATGCCCTCTACCGGATACATGTCATAGGCGATGACCTTCATGCCGAAGCCGCGGCAGATGTCGATAAACATGCGGCCGATGCGGCCGGTTCCTACGACACCGACGGTCTTTCCGTAGAGATCCACACCGGTCAGGCCGTTCAGGCTGAAGTTGAACTCACGGGTTCTATTGTATGCTTTATGGGTCTTACGATTCAGGGTCAGCAGAAGAGCCATCGCGTGCTCTGCTACTGCATGGGGAGAATAAGCCGGGACACGGACTGCCTTCAGATCGCCCAGCGCCTTCAGATCCAGGTTGTTATAGCCTGCGCAGCGCATGGCTACCAGTTTTACACCCAGGGTTTTCAACTCTGCAAGCACCTCCGCATCAATGGTATCATTGACAAAAGCGCAAACCACATCGCAGCCCTTGGCGGAATCAACAGTCTGGGCATTGAGCTTATGCTCCATGTAGCGAATCTCGATCGCCTCATCCTCATTCCACTTCTTAAATGCCTCAATTTCGTAGGGTTTCGCGTCAAAAAATGCCATCTTAATCATAACTTTTCCTCCTCGTTCCTGCTTTTTGGTTGTCTCGGTTTTTCTTGTTTGTTATACTATAACAGTAGATGTATTCTTTGGCAATACAGAAATTGATATTTTTTTAACATTATTGTGTATTTTTTAACGAACAATGTGGTATGGAGGGGTTTTATGCAGGTTTTGGTTTGCAACGCAGGAAGTACATCGCTTAAGTTCAAGCTTTTCCACATGCCGTCCGAGGAGGTTCTGGCAGAGGGCAAGGTGGAAAGGGTCGGAACGGAACATGCGATCTTCCATTTTTCCAAGCCGGATGGCTTTCGTATCTATGAGGAGGAGCTCCGCGTTCCTACCTATACGGAGGGTATCCAGCTCTTTCTCGATCAGATCCTTGACAAGGCTCACGGTGTCCTGACCGATCTGTCCGAGCTCGAGCGGGTCGGCTTCAAAACGGTTCTTTCCAAGGATCATTATGGGATTCATGAGCTGACACCGGAGGTTCTTCAGGGCATGGAGGATTATATGGTCGTAGCTCCGGCTCACAATAAGCCTTATCTCGAGGCGATCCGCCAGTTTCAGAAGCTGACACCGGACGCTATGCTGGTCGGTGCCTTTGAGACAGCCTTTCACCAGACGATTCCGAAGGAACGGCGCATCTATGGCATTCCCTGGGAGTGGTATGAGACCTACGGTATTCAACGACTCGGTTATCACGGTGCTTCCCACAGCTATGTCGCAGAGACGCTTGCGGAAATGTATGGCTCTACCGGAAAGGCCATCTCCTGCCACCTGGGCGGCAGCGGTTCCCTCTGTGCGATCGAGGATGGAAAGAGCGTCGATACCAGCTTCGGCATCTCCCTGCAGGTGGGTGTGATTCAGTCCAATCGCTGCGGCGATATCGATCCGTTTATCGTTCCATTTTTACAGAAGGAGGGGCTTTCCCTGGATGAGGTTCTGGAAGGCCTGACCAAGCGTGGCGGTCTCCTCGGTATCTCCGGTGTCAGCAATGACCTCCGGGATGTTCAGGAAGCGGCTGACGCCGGCAACGAACGTGCAAAGCTCGCCATCGATGTCTTCTGCAATGGTATCGTCCGCCATATCGGCTCTTACTATGCCGAGCTCGGCGGGCTCGACCACCTGGTCTTCACCGGCGGTATCGGGGAACATGGCAGCCGGATTCGCGAGGCGGTCTGCCATCAGCTTAAGCATATGGGTATTCTGTTAGATGACACGAAAAATCAAAGCTGCACCGGAAGCAATACCATCATCTCCCGTGAGGATTCTCCGGTTGCCATCCATGTCATCCCGGCGAATGAGGAACTCGGGGTGGCCAGAAAGACATATGCCTATCTCAGAGGCTGATAAAAAGGCGTCTCACCCTGACTGGATGAGACGCCTTTTTCTTTTGTTTTCATTTAAATCGAACTGATGTTCATGTCGACATTGCCCGAGATACCATCTACAGAACCCTTAGAGGTATTCTGCCAGATATCATAACGTCCGCTGTAGCCGCATTTCTCTGCATAGTGTGCTACCCAGATACGGTAGCTGCCAAACTGGGATACATCCAGGTGGGAGGAGAACCAGCTCTTACTTGCATAAACCATGGGCTTGTAACCGGAGTTTGCAACGGTATTGCAGAATGCCACGGTGATCTTCGTACGCTCTGACTTGGAAAGTCCGTCTGCACGGCCGGCTCCGCCTGCTGCATACTCGCTGTCGATGGCGATAGGCATGTTGATGCCGTACTGTTTTGCCAGCTTCACAGCCATACTTGCTTCCTCTACTGCCTCAGCCTCGGTGATCGCCTGGCTGAAGAAATAGATGCCGACACGCAGGCCTGCTGCCTTTGCGCCTGTAATATGAGATGCAAACTTCGGATCCTGAACCAGGACACCGGAGCCATAGCCGCGGTAACCGCAGCGAATGATAACAAAGTTGATGCCTGCATTCTTAACCTTTGTCCAGTTGATGCTGCTCTGATACTTGGACACATCGATGCCGATGGTACCGGAGCGGACACCCTCGCTGCTGAAGGTATACTGGATACCCTGGATAACCTGGGTTCCGGTCACCTTATTGCCATTCTTGTCGAAGTAATAGGTTGCACCGTCGATGGTCTGCCAGCCGGTATATTTGATAGTAGAAACGCCATTTTCATAAACCGGGTCGCTGCTGGTATCGTAGACCGGAGCACTGCTGGTATCATAGACAATCTTGTTCGTGGAAGATGCACCCAGAAAGGCAAGAACCCGAGCCTTTACCGATGCAGTCGGAACTGCCGCATCACCGCTCTGCGGTGCAGCATCGTTACCGCTGTCACCGGAAGCATCTGTTCCGTTTTCCCCGGTCGTTCCTCCGTCGGTCGAGGTGTCATCTTTCTTGGTATCGTCTTTCTTGGTATCGTCTTTCTTTTCAGAATCCGGAGTAGAAAGCTGTGTGCCGCAGCGGTCGCACTTGCCGTCACCGTCCTTATCTTCATGACTGAGAGCCGGAATCGTTCCCTTTTCGCCTTCTGCCTGATCCGCCGGGCAAATCATCACGTAGCTGCCCTCTTCGGTACAGGTAGCCTCTTTGGTCACCTTCTTCTCCGTATAGCTGTGAGTATGCGCCGGAGTCAAATCCGCGCCACATCTGTCACACTTATTATCCTTATTGCTGTCCACATGATCGGCAGTCGGCTCGGAGATAATCTTTGCATACATCGGTGTGCCATACTTATCCAGCTTCTGCTTGGAATAAACCAGCTGTCCCCACTGATCAACCTTCTGCTTCGGCTCTGTCTTTGTAGACTCGACATACTCTACGGTATCCTTCAGAGTCTGCGCGCTGCCGGCACTGTCATTGCCCGAGGTATTCGTATCCTCCTTTGACACATTGATCTGGCTCTCGCTCTTGATCTCTGCGCTGACATCGACAGCTTTGTACTCGATATTTGCCTTGACCGTCGCTGTGATATCTGCCGGAGCTGTATAGCCGTTCGACGCCTTCATCGAAATCGTACACTTGCCCGGTGTCATGGACTTGACATAGATGATGCCGTCCTTATCACTGTCCGTATAATTCTCGCTCTTATTTGCCGAATCCTTCACTGTCACCTCAAAGGCTGTTCCGGTGATGACCTTTCCTGTCGCCTTATTGACGATCTGCACCTTCAGATCCTTATCCATCGAAGTCGCCTTCAGGACAATCTGGATCTCCTTTGCTGCTACTGTAGCTGTCTCTGTATTGTCTCCGTCCAGGCGGGTCACCTCTGCCACATAGGACTTATTCATCGACAGACCGATAACACTGGCTACCGCCGTCTCATCTTCCGTCTCCTCCTGCAGATTCGTAACGGTCGGAATCATATCCTCTGAAACCTTCGTACCCGATCCGCAGCCGCCAAGCAATGAAGCGCCAAGCACTACAGAGAGCAGCAATGCCCCCACTCGTTTCCCTTTCATAATGCCTCCTCTATTTTTCGTTTGACATTCCTGTAACTATTCAGAGCCATGCAAAACTGCGTTCTGCGAATGCTTGCATTCAGGCAGATAAGCAGTTTTATATGGCGAGGTAACCACATGAGCAAAAGGAAAGCTGCGTAGCAGCGATTTTGCGAATGGGATTCTGAATAGTTACACATTCCTTTATAATATAACACCCCTATTTCGGCTTTTCAAGCATGCCCGGGCAAAGTTATTCCTTAATTTTTTCGTAATCTTCCTTCAAAAACCGGTGATAGATGAGGTGCCCCATTTCCTGCTTCACACAGTAATAATACGGATCCACGTCTGGGTTTTCAAAATGCAAGGCCTCATCAAAATCCGCTCCTTCCGGCATCTCTTCGCAGATATAAGAACCAAATTTTGCAAAAATGGCCTTCACATCCTCCACGCTCTTGTCATGCGGATCGGAGAACAGTTCAATGATCGCTTTCAGAAAGGATACATCCCCCATATGCTCATGCACATACCGCGCACCCTCCGGCGGCACGCTGACCTCGATACGGCCTGCGCTGACCCGGAAGTTCATTTTTCCCAGCTTGCTATTTCCCTCTGCAAACATCGCATTCAGCGTCTCTGCCATTTCCTTTGGCGTCTCGCACGCTGTTCCCAGTAAAAGATTCAAGGAGGCCACGGGGTAATAAAGCCTCATGGTCTCCTCTTCAAACCCAAGCTTCAGCTGGGCCTCTTTCATCTGGTCAATGAGATTCTGTTCCAGTCTCTCTTTTCCCATAATGATTTTATTCCTCCGTACTGTCTGTACTATCTGTACTTTCTGTAGTGGATGTATTCAGGACATAGTTGCGGTCGAAGGTAAGCTCGGCCAAAACCTTATCCTTGATCTCGAAGGTATGCGCTGCCTCAAGCTCTGTACACTGTTCCTCATACAGGGTATTCTTGCGCTCCACCAGAATAGAATCCTTCTTAGTCTCTGTCGCATCCTCATCGAAGGTGCTGATCATCTGTACTGCATAGTATCCGCTGTCTATCTCGACGATATCTGCGAACTCGCCATCCTTCAGTGCGTCTGCTGCGGTACGCACCTCTTCCACCGGCGAGGTACTGTCTGCACCATAGGTGGTCTCGCTGCAAGCCAGCTGGGAATCTTCATCGCGGTTCTCATTGGCTGCATCCACAGCTGCCTGCAGATCGCCGCCTTCCTTCGCTGCGTCCAGAATATCCTGAAGCTCCTGCTTCTTCGCTGCCTTCTCCTCGTCGGTCAGGTCGATCGTATTTCCATCATCGTCTGTCTCTGTGCCTGCCGTAGACATGAATACATAGGCAATGCGCTTCTGTGCCGCTTCCTCGTCGGAAATCTCGGTATCCACATCGGCAGTCAGCGGCTCATACATTTTCTCCTGAATCGTCATCAGGGTCAGGACATGCTCTACATCTGCCTGGCTTACGCCAAGAGCATTCTGCACCTCTGTATCATTATCCTCGATAAACTGGGCTGCTGCCTCAGAGATAGCCGTTTTCTCATCCTCTGTCAGCTCGACACCATAGTTCCCGGCCTCCGCCTCCAGGACATACATCTCATTGAACTGGGTCATCAGGTTTTCTTTTGCTGTCTCTCCGTATATGGTGCCGCTTCCGGAGATATCTTGACCATATACGTTGGTCATTCCCAGCATCGCACCATAGTAGGACTCCATCTGCGCCTGCTGGTAGCGGAGCAGGAAATTTACCTCTCCCAGGGGGACATTTGTCGTATCATCCATGACGGCCACAGCCTGTGTACCGTCCAGCGTATCACTTTTTCCGCAACCTGCCAGCGAACCGGTCAGCATCAGACCAGCGGCAAGAAGGGCGATTCCTCTTTTCATCATTCCTGTATTTCCTTTCTTCGATAGCATCATGTAAATTATTATAATAGCTTTTTCCCCGTCGGGCAAGGCTTTCTTGCACCGGTTTCAGCCGGTCTTTTCCACAAGTACCTGCATTCGCTCAAGCAGCATTTTTGCAAGCTCCAGGGAATCCTCCTCCTCTTTTCGGCTGTTTTTCTGCCTGCGATACAGGAAGGCCGGTTTTTCTCCCCGGACAAATTTCATGCGTCCTTCAAAGCCCGCAAGAAAATCCGGAAAAGCTGCCGGATTCAGTCTTGCCTTTTCATAGAGAGACAGCTTGATTTCCTCCGGCTTCTCCACGATTTCTTTGACGTATACCCGATGAGCCACGATTTTTAGGTTCGCCACAGCAAGAAGATTCTGCACGGCCTTTGGAAGATCTCCGAAGCGATCCAGAAGCTCATCCTGCATATCCTCGCATTCCTCGAAGGTCTCGATTCCGGCGATCCGTTTATAGATCTCCAGCTTCTGGCTTTCACTGCGGATATAGGAAGACGGAAGGAAGGCATCGATCTCGATATCTACCGTAGTCTGGAATTCATCCTCATCGACTGGCAGGCCTTTTTCCCGTTTTACGGCCTCGTTCAGCATCTTGCAATAGAGATCATAGCCCACGGCTTCCATATGGCCATGCTGCTGCTCTCCCAGAAGATTACCAGCGCCCCGGATCTCCAGATCCCGCATGGCAATCTTAAAGCCGCTTCCCAGATCTGTAAATTCCTTGATGGCTCCCAGTCGTTTCTCCGCCACCTCCTTCAGCATCTTATCCCGGCGATACATCAGGAAGGCATAGGAGGTTCGGTTGGAACGACCCACGCGTCCCCGCAGCTGATAGAGCTGTGAAAGTCCGAGATTGTCCGCATCGTGAATGATCATGGTATTTGCATTGGAAATATCCAGGCCGGTCTCGATAATCGTCGTCGATACCAGTACGTCGATCTCCCCATTGATAAAATCGAACATAATCCGCTCCAGCTCATGCTCCTTCATCTGTCCGTGGGCAAAGGCCACCGTAGCCTCCGGCACCAGCTCGGCCACCTGGGCTGTCACCTCGGCAATGTTGTTGACGCGATTGTATACATAATACACCTGTCCGCCCCTGGCGAGCTCGCGGCTGATGGCCGCCCGTACCATCTCGCTGTCATATTCCATCACATAGGTCTGAATGGGCAGGCGATCCTGCGGTGCTTCCTCCAGGACACTCATATCCCGGATGCCGATGAGGCTCATATGCAGGGTTCTGGGAATCGGTGTCGCCGTCAAGGTCAGGACATCCACATTTTCCTTCAGCTTCTTGATTTTTTCCTTGTGAGCCACGCCGAAGCGCTGTTCCTCATCGATGATCAGAAGCCCCAAATCCTTGAAGACCACATCGGACGAAAGAACCCGATGGGTTCCGATCACGATGTCCACCAGTCCCTTCTTTAAATCGGTGATGGACTTTTTTATCTCTCCCGGTGTCCGAAACCGGCACAACAGATCGATCCGTACCGGAAAATCCTTCATCCGCTGGACGAAGGTATTGTAATGCTGCTGTGCAAGAATCGTCGTCGGCACCAGATAGACCACCTGCTTATTCTCCTGCACGGCCTTAAATGCCGCCCGGATCGCAATCTCCGTCTTGCCGTAGCCCACATCTCCGCAGATCAGCCGATCCATGATCTTCGTACTTTCCATATCCCGCTTCGTCGCTTCGATGGCCAGCTGCTGATCCTCCGTCTCCTCGAAGGGAAAAAGCTCCTCGAATTCGGTCTGCCATACGGTATCGGCTCCATAGACAAAGCCCTGCTTCTCCTGCCGCGCCGCATAAAGCAGCACCAGATCCCTGGCCACCTCCTGCACGGCACCCCGCACCTTGGATTTTGTCCGGCTCCACTCGCTGCCGCCCAAAGAATTCAGCTTCGGCTTTCTTGCATCCGAGCCCGCATATTTCTGGATCATTTCTAGCTGCGTCGCCAGAATATAGAGATTGCCTCCCTTGGCATATTCGATCTTGATATAGTCCTTCATGACCTTATCGACTTCTACCTTCTCGATCCCGCGGTAGATGCCAAGGCCATGATTTTCGTGCACGACATAATCTCCCGGCTTGATATCCGAAAAGCTCTGGATCTTCTGCCCCTCGTAGGTCTTCTGTTTTTTCCGCTTTTTCTTTTCCCGCCCGAAGATATCCGTCTCTGAGATCACAGCAAAGCGCAGCATCGGATATTCGTAGCCACGATGCAGGCTCCCGTGAACCACCATGATTTCCGAGGGCTTTACGACGCGATCCGGATCCTCACTGTAAAAGCTGTTCAGCTCCTCTTCCTGCAGATCCGCTGCCAGTCTTCTGGCTCTCGTGCCGGATGCACACATGAGGATGACGCTGTACTTCTCCTTTTTCCAGCGTTTCAGATCCTTCACCAGAGTCGGGAAGCTGTTATTATAAGGGTTGATAGAACGGACATCGACGGGATAACGGCCTGTAACCTCCCAGTCCGGTGCCTTTTGCTCCAGCAGGCTGAAGGCGATGCAGTTCCTTTTGTTTAAACGGGCTGTGATCTCCTCACTTTTATAGAAAAGTCCGGCCTCCTTAGGGAGTGTCTCTCCCCTGGCAGCCCGGTTCGCCATACTTTCCTCGAATTCTGTCTCGACCGTACGTCCCTTTTCCAGAATCCGGGTCGGCTCGTCCAGGAAAATCAGGGACTTTCCAGGCACAAAATAATCCAGGAAGCTGACACTCTCCTCCTTCTCATCCGGGATGGCTTCCTTTGCCGGATAAATGACAATATCTTCCAGATTTTCGATCGACCGCTGACTTTCCACGTCAAAGCTTCGGATGGAATCGACCTCATCGTCCCAGAGCTCGATTCGCCAGGGAGCCTCCTCCGTCAGACAAAAGATGTCCACTATACCTCCGCGGATCGCAAACTGACCCGGAGCCTCCACCTGGAGCTCCCGCTCATAACCTAAGCGGCTCAGCTTTTCCGCGAGTGCATCCATCTCCACGATGCTCTCCAGACCGATACACAGAAAAGAATCTTCTACCTTTTTCAAGGGACGAAGCCGATCCATCAGGCCATCAAAGGTAGTGATAACGGTGACCTCTTCCCTCTCCACGATCGCCTGCAGGGCGCGGATACGCTGCTGAATCAAAAGATTTCCCTGCATATCTGCATGAAAAAAAAGGAAGTCCTTCGCCTGATAAAGAATCGCCTGACGGTCAAAATACCGGCAGTCCTCGTAGATCTCCTTTGCCTTCTGCTCGCTGTAGGTGACGATTAGTCTCTGGCTATAGCCCTGCCAGAGAGTAGCCGCTGCATGAACCTTTTGGGAGTCGACGCAGCCGGTAAGCCACAGAAGGCCTTTATTTTTTTTCAGTTTTTCCTTAATCTGCTCATAAGCGCCAAGCTGCCGGAAGGGCTTTTCAAATGCTTTCATAGTACCTTCTTTTTATTATAGAGGTTCATCGCTTCCTCCGTGCGATCCTGCAGAATCAGCTCCGCAGCATCCGCTGCCTGGGCGATGGCCTCCTCTACCCTTTTACGATCCTCCGGTGTAAAATGCCCCAGCACATAGGCAGCCAGATCAAAATCCTTCGGCTTTTCCCCGACACCGATGCGAATCCGCTGGAACTCCTGGGTTCCCAGATGGGCAATGATATCCTTGATTCCATTGTGGCCTCCGGCACTTCCCTTTTTCCGCACCCGAAGAAAACCCGGTTCCAGAGCAATATCGTCGTAAATGACGATGAGCTCCGTAGCCGGATCAAGCTTATAAAAATTCATGGCCTCCCCGATGCTGTTCCCACTCAGGTTCATATAGGTCTGGGGCATCATCAGGAGCACCTTCTGTCCCTCGATGATACCGGTGCCGCAAATAGCCTGGAATTTTTTCTGATTCATCGGAATGTGATAGCGGTCGGCAAGGTAAGTAATCGTGTCAAAACCAATATTGTGACGTGTATGTTCATATTGCTGGGTCGGATTGCCCAGGCCGGCGATGATGTACATGGGGTTGTTCTCCTTTATACGGACGCTCTGCAGGATTCGGAAATCGTGTGTTCGGACGTTTCACGGACAACGTGCGCCCGGTTCGGACAGTTTCTGTCCGCCCCAGACGCACATAATCCGCGAAAAGCCGGACACACCGATCTTCCGAACCCCACAGAGCTGGTTATCATGAAATACCCGTGTAAGCACCGCGGCCTGTGGCCATGGGTGCTTTCCTAGTGTTTCTATCTTCAACATTCTCTCTTATCATACAAAAGTTTCACGGGATTGGCAAGTAGACTCTTCGCAATATAAAAGACGCCGCCCCACCGGACGACGCCTTTCCCCCTTCATTATATCCCGGAAACAGTCGCAACCATTTCCTATTCGTTTTGCCCCACTACCTAAGCCTCTACTTCTGCCTCAACTAAAGCTGCCTCGTACTTATCCAGGATAATCGACTGAATCAGATCCCTGGTGCCGGAGTTGATGGGATGAGCAATATCCCGATACTCTCCGTCAGACGCTTTTCTGCTCGGCATCGCGATAAACAGTCCTTTTTCGCCCTCAATCACCTTGATATCATGAACTACAAATTCATCATCAATGGTGATCGAAACGACGGCCTTCATCTTACCTTCCTTTGACACCTTCCGTACGCGTACGTCTGTAATCTGCATACTTCCTGCCCCTTTCTTCTGCCCTCTCGGACAGTTTATCATTTCAAGTGCTTTGTGGGCCGTCCGTCGTTACAGTACGTAACGTTCATTTTTCTCGACGACTATCTTAACCCCATGCTCACCGACATAGCGGGAGTTGGCACGAATTGTATCACGACTTTCTACGATGCAGTTCTCTATGTAAGTATTATCGCCGATATACACTTCGTTGAGAATAATGGAGTTTTTAATCACACAGTTATTCCCCACGAACACTTTCTTAAATAAGATGGAATTCTCCACGGTACCGTTGATGATACAGCCGCTGGATACCAGTGAGTTCTTCACATCTGCGCCCGGATTGTACTTGGCCGGAGGAAGATCCAGCACCTTGGAATAAACATCCGGATAGGTTTTGAAGAAATATTTGCGGACATCCGCCTTCAGGAAATCCATATTGGTCTCGTAGTAAGATTCTACGGAGGCAATATTGCTCCAGTAATCCGTCGTCCGATATGCAAAAATTCTCTTCAGGTTTTTATAGCGAATCAGGATGTCGCGTACAAAATCGTAGCGATCCTCCTGTGCGCATTTCTCGATCAGCTCAATCAGCTGTCTTCTGCGGATCACATAGATACCGCAGGAAATGGTACTTGCCTGAGACTCTACAGGCTTCTCCTCGAACTCGGTGATTCGGCCTTCCTCGTCCGTCTTCAGGACACCGAAGCGCGATACATCGGTTCCGGCCGGCATATCCTTGCAAACAACCGTGATATCTGCCTTTTTTTCGATATGATACTCCAGTACCTTATTGTAATCCATCTTGTAGACTGCATCTCCGGATGCGATGACTACATACGGCTCATGGCTCTTCTTCAGCCAGTCCAGATTCTGATAGATCGAATCTGCGGTTCCGCGATACCAGGAGCTGTTGTCCGCGGTAATGGTCGGTGTGAAAATATACAGGCCTCCCTGCTTTCTTCCGAAATCCCACCATTTTGAAGAATTCAGGTGTTCGTTCAGGGAACGTGCATTATACTGTGTCAGCACCGCTACTCTCTGGACATGTGAGTTAGACATATTGCTGAGTGCAAAATCGATGCCGCGATAGCTTCCTGCCACCGGCATGGCTGCTACTGCACGTTTATTCGAGAGTTCTCTCATTCTATGGTTATTTCCGCCTGCCAGTACGATTCCAATTGCTCTCATTACCTGTCACCTGCCTTTATCAATGTCTCGCCGCTTGCCAGCACGCCTTCCTGGTAATCATCCGGTGTCGTATCTCCCGAAATCGCGGTATTCTTTCCTATCTTTACGTTCGGCGGTATATAGGAATTCTCCCCTATGGTAACCAGGCCGAAGGAATAGATCTTCGGCTGCACCTTATTCGGTACATCCTCTCCGATTCCCATGACAACACCGTCGGAAATCTCTACTTCCTCGGCAATGATGGCCTTGTCTATCGTACAATTTTCACCGATGGTCGTATTCTTCATGATGATGGAATCACGAACCACCGTGCCCTTTCCGATCGTAACACCGGCACCGATGACGGAATTGTAAACCTCACCATATACCTCTGCCCCGCCGGTAATCAGGCTTCTTTCAATCTTGGAATCCGCGGATACATACTGAGGCGGTACTGCATCGCTCTTTGTATAAATCTTCCAGAATTCCTCATAGAGATTGAACTCCGGAATGATGTCGATCAACTCCATATTTGCTTCCCAATAAGAGCCAAGGGTTCCGACATCCTTCCAGTATCCGTTAAATTCAAATGCAAAAAGGCGATTGCCATTGTCCCGGCAATAAGGAATGATATGCTTTCCGAAGTCGCAGTTCGGCTGACTGGAAAGCTGAATCAAAGCATTCCGCAGGATCGGCCAGCTAAAGATATAAATACCCATCGAAGCGAGGTTGCTTCTCGGATGCTCCGGCTTTTCCTCGAACTCTGTAATTTGATTCTTATCATCGGTGATCATGATTCCGAAACGGCTGGCTTCCTCGATCGGTACCGGCATAACTGCGATGGTTACGTCTGCATGGTTCTCCTTGTGGAAATCAAGCATGACCTCATAATCCATCTTATAGATATGGTCTCCGGAGAGAATCAGAACGTAATCCGGATTGTACGTATCGATATAGTCCAGGTTCTGATAGATGGCATTGGCCGTTCCGGTATACCACTCGCTGTTCGTACTCTTCTCATACGGCGGCAGCACCGTTACTCCGCCTACATTGCGATCCAGATCCCACGGCATACCGATTCCGATATGGGTATTCAGCCGCAGCGGCTGATACTGAGTCAGAACACCTACCGTATCTACACCGGAATTGATGCAGTTGCTAAGCGGGAAATCAATAATTCTGTACTTGCCTCCAAAGGATACAGCAGGTTTCGCTACCTTTGCGGTCAATACGCCGAGGCGGCTTCCCTGGCCGCCAGCCAGCAGCATGGCTATCATTTCTTTCTTAATCACACAATCACCTCTTGCCCAAGTATTTCCATTCAGTCACATTACATTGTCCCATCAGCGGACAGCTTACCTCCCGTTCTGTCACTGATTTCTTATGTATTATATCACAATATTTGGAAATAGTGAACATGAAATTTGGAAATATTGATTTTATTTTGAGCATTTTGCAAGGATTTTTTGTGAATATTTTTACGATTGGCTTCCGCCTTGCCAACCATCTGCCCGAATGCTATACTATTGTCAAACCGTCGTTTCTAAGACGCTCAAATCAAAAATAAGGATGTGTATCATATGTATCAGCTTCATTTTCATAATCCGGTTCCTATTCACTTTATCGGCATCGGCGGCATCAGCATGAGCGGCCTGGCAGAGATCCTTCTGAAGGAAGGTTTTTCTGTCTCCGGATCCGACAGTCACGCCTCGGAACTGACTGCTCACCTCGAAAAGCTTGGCGCCCGGATCGGCATCGGCCAGAAGGCCTCAAATATCCCCGCTGACTGCCAGGTTGTCGTCTATACGGCAGCCATCCATCCGGACAACCCGGAATTCGCCGCAGCGAAGGAGAGAAAAATCCCCATGCTTTCCAGAGCAGAGCTTTTAGGACAGCTCATGCATAATTATAAGGAAGCAATTGCTGTATCCGGTACCCACGGCAAGACCACCACGACTTCCATGATTTCCACGATTCTCCTGGCAGCGGACACAGACCCGACTATCTCTGTGGGCGGCATCCTGCCTGCGATCGGCGGCAATATCCGGGTAGGCAGCTCGGAAACCTTCCTGACCGAAGCCTGCGAGTATACGAACAGCTTCCTGCATTTCTTCCCGACTATCGCGATCATATTAAATATAGAAGAAGACCATCTGGATTTCTTCAAGGATCTGGCGGATATCCGTCATTCCTTCCACCAGTTCGCCGGGCTCCTTCCGGAAAATGGCCTTCTCATCATCAACAGCGACATTGAAAACTATCAGGAGATTACCGAGGGAATCGCCTGCCGGGTCGTAACCTTTGGTTCCACTGAGAAAGCCGATTATCATGCCGAAGATGTAACCTATGATGAGCTGGCTCACGCTGCCTTCCGATTGGTGAAGCATGGAGAGACCGGACAGGAGTACCATCTGAACGTACCGGGCGAGCACAATGTGCTGAATGCCCTAGCTTCCATCGCGCTGGCGGATTCTCTGGGCATCGAGCCCGAGACCATTCGCAAGGGTCTTATGAACTTCTCCGGCACCGATCGCCGCTTCCAGTATAAGGGCGAGGTCAACGGCTTTACTATCATCGACGATTATGCGCACCATCCGACCGAGATTAAGGCCACCCTCCATGCGGCGCAGCATTATCCTCACAAGGAGATCTGGTGCGTCTTTCAGCCCCATACCTATACCCGAACGAAGGTCTTCTTCGACGACTTCGCTGAGGCTCTGACCCTGGCCGATCACGTGGTGCTGGCGGATATCTATGCCGCCCGGGAGACCGATACCCTGGGAATCAGCTCGAAGCAGCTCTCCGATCGCATCCGAGAACTGGGTACCGATGCCTATTATTTCCCGAGCTTTGCGGAAATTGAAAAATTTTTATTAGAAAAATGTATGCACGGTGACCTGTGTATAACTATGGGTGCCGGAAACGTGATAGATATAGGCGAAAACCTGCTTCGCAAATAGTTATCCACATTATCCACATGCTTTTTGGTGGTTTTCCACCAGACGGCATGTGGATTTTTTTGTGGACAATTTGTTAACATAACAATTCGATACTATTTTATGTCAATCCGTATTTTATGCCTGTTTTACAGGCTTTTCCTGGTTTTCCCAGCCCATTTTCCGGTTGCAAATAATATTTTTCCACAAACTTATCCACATTATCCACATTTTTGCTTATACACATGCCGGGGTGCGGATACGGTAAAAAATCCTGTTCTCTTTTTTTTGATTCTATGCTACAATGTACCGTATCAGAAAGGGGTAAGCATGCATGATGAACGGATTTGTTTTGCAGGGAGACGGCGGCCACGGACATACGCTGGTGCCGAATCTTTTTCTCGACCGGTATATGCCGGAAGCCAATGGTGAATATGTAAAAATCTATCTGTATCTTCTGCGCTGCCTGAAGTCCGATACCAAAGAGCTCTCCATCGAGCTCATTGCCAATAAATTTGAAAATACCGAGAGTGATGTCCGCAGGGCATTGAAATACTGGGAACGGATGAAGCTTTTAAAGCTCCAGTACGACAATTCCCAGAATTTGACAGGTATCCAGATTGTAAACGATCCGGATACGGATGAACCCGATGCCCCTGCTCCGGTGAAGGAAGCCGTCCGGAAGACAACTTCTGCTCCGGCTCCTGCCGCCACTCCGAAGGATCCGCTGACCCCGGAGGAGGCCAAGCAGCTTCTCTTCATCTGTGAGCAGTACCTCGGCAAGCCCTTGAGCTCGACGGAGGTCAATAAGATCCTGGATCTCCATGACACGCTTGGCTTTAGTCCTTCCCTGATCGAATATTTGATCGAATATTCCGTCTCCGGCGGACATAAGAGTATTCATTATATCGAAGCGACTGCCAGAGCCTGGCATCAGGCCGGCTGTACCACTGTCACGCAGGCGAAGGAGCAGGCTACGATTTACAATCGTGCTTATTTTAAGATTCTGAAGGCCTTCGGCATCACCGGCCGCAATCCGGTAGAGAAAGAAACCGCCTGCATGGATAAATGGATGAAGGATTACGGCTTCTCTCTCGAACTGATTCTCGAGGCCTGCAGCCGCACCATGGAAGCCATCCATCAGCCAAGCTTTTCCTATGCAAATAAAATTCTGACCTCCTGGCATGAGCAGGGAGTCAAATCCTTCCAGGATATCCAAAGGGCAGACCAGAACCGCAGCGCCGGTTCTACCAGGGAAAAGACAGCTTCTGCACCTGTCAAACGACCTGCTGCCTCAAACCGCTTCCACAATTTTCAGGAACGGGACTACGATTTCAAGGAGCTGGAAAAGCAGCTCATCAACCAATAAACCGGAGGACATCTTATGTCTCTTATGAATACCCAGTATGATTCCATCATGCGGATGTACGCGGCCAGACAGGCGAGAAGCCGCCAGGAGTACGAGGAGCGCATGGATGAAATCACAAAAGAGATCCCGGAGCTTTCCTCCCTGGATGCCGAGATAACGGCCTGTCAGGCTGCTCTGGTACGCTCGGCTGTGACGGAGGATGCAAATGGGCGCCAGGCTCTTCAGGCAAAGCTTGCAGCCCTTAAAGAAAAGCGTGAGGCTCTTCTTGCCTCCCATCATCTGACACCGGCATCCTTAGAACCTGTCTATACCTGTCCGGACTGCCACGATACAGGCTATATTGGCACTGCTAAGTGTCACTGCTTTCTTCAGGCCGAGATCGACCTTTTGTATCACCAGTCCAACCTGAATGAGGTTTTAAAGCGAGAAAACTTTGACACCTTCTCTTATAACTGGTATGATGGCGATGATCGCGAATCCATGCGCCGCACTGTGGCGGAGGCCAGGCTCTTTATCGAGCACTTTGATACAGAATTCCAGAACCTGCTCCTCTTAGGTGCAGTAGGTACGGGCAAGACCTTTTTGTCCAACTGCATTGCCAAGGAGCTGATGGACAGCTGTCATTCTGTAGTCTACCTGACCGCCTTCCAGCTCTTTGACCTTCTGTCGAAGGCAGCCTTCGGCGGCGAGCGAAACGCTCCGGATACCCAGCAGACCTATCCTTATCTGTTTGACTGCGATCTGCTGATTCTCGATGACCTGGGAACAGAGCTGTCCAACTCTTTTACCGTATCTCAGTTCTTTCTCTGTATCAACGAGCGGATTCTCCGGAAGAAGTCTACATTGATTTCTTCCAATCTCGATATGGAGGCGCTTCGCAGCATCTATTCCGAGCGCACCCTATCCCGGATTATCAGCTGCTATACGATCCGGCAGCTGCCCGGAAGCGATATTCGAATCAAGAAAAAATTAGTTAATACTAACTTATAAATATACGGAGGTAACAATTATGTTATTGCAGCGCAGCCAGCGTGTTCTCGAAACCATTCCCGTCGGTTCCCTCGGTCTGATTCCTTTAAAGAGCTGTGAAGAGCTCGGCAAAAAGGTCAACGACTACTTGGTCAAGTGGCGTCACTCCAACGACATGGAGCACAAGTCCAACATCGCCTTCACCGGCTATGAACGGGATTCCTATCTCATCCAGGCCTATACGCCCCGCTTCGGTTCCGGCGAAGGAAAGGGAGCAATCAAGGACTCCGTCCGTGGAAATGACCTGTATTTGATGGTGGATGTATGCAACTACAGCCTCACATATAAGCTTTATCACTATACCAATCATATGTCTCCGGATGACCATTTTCAGGATCTGAAGCGCGTCATCGCTGCCATCGGCGGCAAAGCCCGCCGTATCACCGTATTTATGCCCTACCTCTACGAGAGCCGCCAGCATAAGCGGAGCTCCCGTGAGTCTCTGGACTGCGCGCTGGCACTCCAGGAGCTGATTGCCATGGGTGTCGAGAATATCATTACCTTCGAAGCCCATGACCCCCGTGTTCAGAACGCGATTCCGCTTCATGGCTTCGAGACGGTAACTCCGGCCTATCAGCTGGTCAAGGGTCTCCTGAACAGCGTTCCGGATCTGCAGATCGACAGTGACCATATGCTGGTTATCAGCCCGGATGAGGGCGGTATGTCCCGCGCCGTTTATCTGGCGAACGTCCTGGGTCTGGATATGGGTATGTTCTACAAGCGCCGGGATTATACCCGCATCGTGGACGGCCGCAATCCCATCGTTGCCCATGAGTTCCTGGGCTCCGATATTGCCGGCAAGGACATGATCATCGTGGACGATATGATTTCCTCCGGCGAGAGTATGATCGAGGTTATGAAGGAGCTGAAGGCCAGAGGAGCCAATCGCATCTTTGTCTTCACTACCTTTGCTCTCTTTACCAATGGTCTGGCCAGCTTCGACCGGGCTCATCAGAAAGGCCTGCTGACCAAGCTCTTCTCTACAAACCTGGTATATCAGACGCCGGAGCTTTTGAGCCGTCCATACTATGTAAGCTGCGACATGAGCAAGTACATTGCCCTGCTCATCGATACCCTGAACCACGACGTATCCATCAGCGACCTACTGGATCCCTACGACAGAATCCAGGCACTGTTGGCAAGATATCGGAACGGGGAGCTGCACAAATAAAGAATAAATGCGCGAAAAAGGGAGCTGCGATGCAGCTCCCTTTTTCGGTTTTTGATTAGACTTTAAACCTGTATCCCACGCCCCATATAGTCTCTATATACTGCGGCTTCGCCGAATTCACCTCGATCTTCTCCCGAATCTTCTTGATATGCACAGTCACCGTCGCGATATCGCCGACAGAATCCATATCCCAGATCTTCCGGAACAATTCATCCTTAGTAAAGACATGGTTCGGATTCTCTGCAAGGAAAGTCAGCAGATCAAACTCACGGGAGGTAAAGTTCTTCTCCTCGCCGTTGACCCAGACGCGGCGGGCGGTCTTGTCGATCTTGATGCCGCGGATCTCGATGATGCTGTTCTCCTTCACATTGCTGCTCACCAGGCGCTCATAGCGGTTCAAGTGGGCCTTGACGCGAGCCACCAGCTCGCTTGGGCTAAAGGGCTTGGTCATATAGTCATCGGCTCCCAGACCCAATCCACGAATCTTGTCGATGTCATCCTTCTTTGCCGAAACCATGATAATCGGGATATTTTTCACTTCGCGAATCTGACGGCAGATCTCGAATCCGTCTACACCCGGCAGCATCAGATCCAGAATCACCAGATGAAATTCCTCTTCCAGAGCCTTTTTCAGGCCGCTTGTGCCATCCGTGGCAATCTCCACCTCAAAGCCGCTCAGCTCCAGATAATCCTTCTCCAGATCTGCGATAGCCTCTTCATCCTCTACGATCAAAATCTTACTCATGTTGCCGGTACCTCCTGATATTTTCTAAGAACAAAGTACATCACTGTTCCTTCATACTCCTTGCTGGTAGCCCAGACCTTGCCGCCGTGATCCTCGATGATCTTCTTTACGATGGACAGGCCTATGCCGCTGCCTCCCTTGGATGAATTGCGGGATGCGTCGGTGCGGTAAAAACGATTGAAGATCAGCGGCAAATCCTTGGTTGCGATGCCCTTACCGTTGTCCTCGATCTCCACCTGGATGAAATCGCCCACATCCTTTACCCGGATATCGATAAAGCCCTTCGGCTTGTCGATATATTTGATGGAATTGCTGACAATATTGTTGATAACACGCTTAATCTGCTCTGCGTCCGCAATGACCTGGATATTCTTCTCGACATCGCTGGAATAGGACAATTCGATATTCTGCTCCTCCAGCTCCAGAGACAGCTCCTCGACACAGTCTGCGAAATAGGCATTGACATTGATATGATCAAAGGTATAGGGAATCCGGTTCGTATCAATCTTGGAATAAAAGGTCAGCTCATTGATCAGCCGCTCCATATCGTTGGCCTTATTGTAAATCGTGCGGATATACTTCTCCTGCTTCTCCGGCGTATCCGCCACACCATCCATAATGCCCTCGACATAGCCCTTGACCGCCGTGATCGGCGTCTTCAAGTCATGGGAAATATTGCTGATCAGCTCCTTGTTCTGCCGCTCAGACTCCAGCTTTTCCTCGGCTGATTCCTTCAGTCTCCGCCGCATTTCCTCAAAATCCGTACAGAGCTCACCGATTTCATCATCGCCGCCCGCCGGCATCTCGAAATCCAGATTGCCGTCGGTAATCTTCTTTGTCGCCACCTGCAGATGATGAATCGGCGTAACAATACTTTTGTAGATCCAGGCAGTCAGAATCAGGCTGGTGAAGACCAGAATCATAATCAGAACCAGGACACTGTCCAGCACCATGGATTCCACCTCCGGAATCATACTGCCGATCGATGTGACGATAAAGGCGCTTCCCCAGGTGCCGTCTCCAAAGCTGAAATCCAGCTGCTTGACCAGAGCCTGCAGATCCCCATCGATATAGGTTCCTACATCCTGATCGGAATCATAGGTTCGATAATCCGGAAGATTTGCAAGAAGCTCCTCCCGATCCTGCTCATCCTCCGTGCCTACGTAGATATAATCCTGTCCTTTTCGAACTACCAGATAAGAATACCGGGTCTCCAGCTCCAGATTTACCGACTCAAGATAGGTCTTGTCCTCAAAGGCATCCGGATCCGTCTCCGCCTTTTTTTGCATATTTGCATAGGCTTCCTTGGTAATCTTACTCAGCATAGCCGGTGTATTCGACAGGGTCGCATAGCTTGTATTTTCCACACCGTAGAGCTTCTTGATTGCACTCATCTGGTAGCGGCTGATGCCGAAAAAGGCCAGGGAGGTAAATAAAATCGGTCCCAGAATCAGAATCAGAAAGGTAATCAAAAGCTTCGTCTTTAGTTTCATGTGATTTCCTCACAATTTCGTCCATAGTATAGGGCTATTATAACATGCTACGGTCGAATCTGCTTCGAAACTCTCTCGAAAAAGTATTAACTTTTTGTAAACACAGAAGGAAACTAAAAAAGTCCCGGGAGCCGCTTTCGAAAACGGCTCCCGGGACTTATAGATCATTCATTTGTCGCGCCAAAAGTCTCCGCACGCTCCGGAGACATCAGCACGGTACCGGTTCCCCGGTAGACAATGGTATAGCCTTTGTCTGTAAAGATCTGCGACAGCTCGCTGGCCATAAAGTCCTCCGCCCAGTGAGCCATGTAGACCACATCCGGAAATTTATCCGGGTGTAGATCGTAATAATCATAGAGCTGGGTGCTGCCGGTATGTACCTGCCAGGTGGAATAATTGCCGCAGCCGGCGTCCGTGTAGAGATAGATCCAGGGAGCTACCCCCACGACCATTAACTCATCCTCTTCGGTAAGCTCCAGCATATCGATCTCATCCAGCACCTTTGCATACCACTCGGCCATCTCCGGTGTCGTAAATACGTATTTCAACGGACCTCGTTTCATCTGAGCAGTCAGCTTCCAGCCTCGCTCATCGCCCCAGTCGTAGGTCATGCGGAGCCAGAAGGTTCCTGCAAACTGTATCAGCACCACAGCCATTACGCAGAGCGCTGCCACACTCAAGCGCCCCTTTGCCAGGCGTAATCCCGCCGTTCCATCACTGTCCGCTTGCCGCGCACACTGCCACCGCTGCCGCTCTTCCTTCATCCAGTCTGCCACAAACAAAAGCCCCACCCAGGAGCACATGCCATAGGCCACGCTCAGGGTCACGATGCCTGTATTCGTCGCATACTGCACCAGAAGCGTGAATATCATAGCCGGTAGATACCAGCCGTAAAACAGCCGCTTATCCTTTTTTTCCGTAACCAGATAGGCTTCCAGACACCAGAAGGCCAGTGGAAGCATCTGATAATTCACCGTAATATTTTCAAATATTAACGTATAGTAAAAAAGATAAGGCACTACACAAAAGGACGCCAGAATCATATAGATCAGGCCATGCTCGCAGCGTTTCCTGTCAAATCCCGTAGCTAGGTAAAGCACGCCCAGCCCCACGAACATCCAACGATAATTCTTGAAGCACAGATGGAAATAACGCCAGGTCTTGTACCAGTAGCCCTGCTGGTGCTCGGAATCGCCCACGATATGCGGCACATTGGCCACCATCTCCGCCAATGTACCTCGCTGGAAGATAAAAGTCAGAAACATTGCCAGAATGATGCACGCGCCCAGGGTCATCCACAGGAAATTTTTGAATTCCAGCGCGCCCTCCGGTCGGCTTTCCCGCTTTCTGCAGCGCAGAGTCACTACCAGGCAGAGCAGTCCGTAAGCCACGTACATCAGAATCGCAAACGGGTTTGCCAGCACGATCATCGCTATCAGGATGCCGCACAGGATATATTCCGGCACCGAATGCTCCATATCTGCCGAAAGCACCGCCAACAGTACCGGCAGAAGTCCGAATTCGATCGAATTGTAGGACATGGCACAGATGCTGAACGGCGCAAAGATCGCGAATAAAAAGACCGGGCCAAAGGATGCGTAGCCCCGTCTCTGGAAGCGCAGATAGAAAAACAGGGTCAAAAGTGCCGAGTAGGCCAGATAAACAAAGCGGCTGGCCATCACGATTCCTTCTGTGGTTCCCATGGCCGTCCGAATCAGGCAATAGATGGGATGCAATAAAAAAGTGCAGAGCTGCTGGGTCGGATTCCACTCATCGATCAGGATCTTTTCTCCCCGGAATATCCGCTCAGAACAGCCGATGAAATACATCTCATCGGCTGTATTGAAGCCCCAGAAGCTCCTCACGATAAAAATAATCTGTAATAAAAGAAACAGGCCGATAAAAATCAGGTGCTGCCGCCTGCGGTCTGTCTGCATGGTTCCTACGTTCACTTTTCTTTCTCCCATTTATTTCCAATCAAGATATAGGGCAGAGGCTGTGACCTGCACAGTCCCTGCGCTCCATTCTTCTGATTTCTTAAACTCTGCCTGTGCAGCCGCACATCTTCATACGCGTCTTTACAATCTCTTTTACATGCTCCATGGCTACCTTGCCATACTTCTTCGGGTCAAAGGCATCCGGATTTGCTGTCAGGAATTCCTTTACACCGTCGGTATAAGCGATACGAAGCTCGGTTGCGAAGTTCACCTTGCAGATACCGCGCTTGATGCTCTCTACGACAGCTTCCTCGGACAGGCCGCTTGCGCCGTGCAGTACCAGAGGGATGTCTACGACTTTGCGAATCTCAGCCAGGCGATCCAGATCGAGCTTCGGCACTCCCTTGTATACACCATGAGCGGTTCCGATGGCTACAGCCAGGGAAGTCACACCGGTACGCTCCACGAATTCCTTTGCCTCCAGCGGATCCGTATAGCCATTGCCCTCGCCGCCGTCTAAGTCGTCCTCTTTGCCGCCTACCTTGCCAAGCTCTGCCTCTACCGGGATTCCGGAGGGTCTGCATGCATCAGCTACCGCCTTGGTCACTGCGATATTTTCCTCAAATACGTTATGAGAGCCATCGATCATGATAGATGTATAGCCTGTCCGCAGCGCGCGCATAGCCAGGTCAAAGCTGTCACCGTGATCCAGATGCAGGCATACCGGAACGCTGGCGCGCTCAGCCGCTGCTTTTACATTGGCCAGATACAGATCCAGTCCCGCATACTTGACCGTAGACGGAGTCGTCTGCATCATCAGCGGTGCCCGCAGCTCCTCTGCAGCCGCGATAACCGCCATCACCATCTCCATATTCTCTACATTAAAAGCACCTACGGCGTAGCCGCCCTTTTGTGCGTCCAAAAGCATCTTTTCTGATGTAACAAATGACATGATTTTTCCTCCTTGTCTGCTGAATCGTTACCTGTATGGTTCCTACATCTCTTCCATAGTTTCTATCATACCTGTTCTTTTCCGAAAGCGCAACCTCGAAAGGGATTTCTCAGTTACAAAAAAGACACCGGAGGCGAAAGCCCCCGGCGTCTTTTTGTGATTTCTCACATCCCCCTTTTATAAACACCCCTGTTCCGCTTTTTAAGCGGACAAGATTAACGAATGGTCTTATACAGCGGACCGTATGCCTTGCATGCGCGGAAATCCTGTCCCTCTTTATCCATACCGAATGCGTTCCATGCTGCCGGACGGAAGATCTCTTCTTCCGGAACATTGTGCATGCATACCGGAATTCTGAGCATAGAGCAAAGGGTAATCAGGTCAGCGCCGACATGGCCGTAGCTGATAGCGCCGTGGTTTGCGCCCCAGTTGTTCATCATATCGTAAGCGGTCTTGAATGCGCCCTCGCCTGTGCAGCGCGGTGCGAACCATGTGCAGGGCCATGTATAGTCTGTTCTCTTCCACAGCGTATCAGATACATCGTCCGGCAGATTGATAGTCCAGCCCTCTGCAATCTGCAGAACCGGTCCAAGTCCCTTTACCAGATTCAGACGAATCATGGTAGCCGGCATCTCAGCTCTGGTCAGGAAACGGGAGGAGAATCCGCCGCCACGGAAGTAGCCGTTGTCCGCTGCATTCCAGGTGGTAGCTGCCATAATCGCCTTCTGATCTTCCTCGGTAACGTTCCACCATTCCTTCATGGTGCCATTGCCGTTCTCATCCTTCACTTCGCCGCAGGCATCCAGGCAGCAAGCACCGGAGTTGATCAGGTGAATGAAGCCGTCAGCCTCTTTTGCCTTGCCTTCCAGCTCATAGCCGGTTACACGCTTCACAGCGTCGCCGCTCCAGTAGGTACGAACATCCGCAAACATCTGAGCGCGGCCGGTCAGAAGCTTCATAAACAGCATACCAAGACCGTTCAGTACGTCATTTTCAGTAGCCAGGATATACGGCTCTCTTGCGCCTTCCCAGTCGAAGGAGGTATTCAGCATCGCCTCTGCGAAGTCGCCGTTCGGATAGAAGTCTGTCCACTGTCTCTGTCCCTGGAAACCAGCTGCCAGAGCGTTGTGGCCGATCGCCTCCTCCGAGAACTTCGGATCCAGCTTGTCGCAGCCGTTCATCAGCTCTTTGATAATCACTGCCATCTTTACAACGAACTCAAACTGCTCTTCCTTCTGCTCCTCGGTCATCTGAAGCTCAGGCGGATTCTTGTCGAAGCCGATGGTGCAGGTCTCTTTCGTCCACTTCAGAGCCTTCTCAAACTCTTCGTGGTCATAGATGCCCTCTGTCATACGACGGATGATTTCAACCTCATCTACAGACTCCACACGCATTCCTAGATATTCTTCGATGAATTCCGGGCTGATGATGGATCCGCCGATACCCATGGTAACGGAACCGATCTGCAGGTAGGATTTTCCTCTCATGCTTGCTGCTGCTACAGCGGCACGGCCGAAGCGGAGCAGTTTTGCCTTTACGTCCTCCGGGATGGTCTCATCATCTGCATCCTGAACGTCATGGCCGTAGATGCCGAATGCCGGAAGTCCCTTCTGTGCGTGGGTAGCCAATACGGAAGCCAGGTATACAGCACCCGGTCTCTCGGTTGCATTCAGACCCCACACGCCCTTGATGGTCAGCGGATCAGTGTCCATAGTCTCGGAGCCGTAGCACCAGCAGGGAGTCACGGTCAGGGTAATGTCTACGCCTGCCTTACGGAACTTGTCTGCGCAGGCAGCTGCCTCACCTACACGTCCGATGGTTGTGTCTGCGATGACAACCTTCACCGGCTCACCGTTGGAATAACGGATATTTTCCTCAAACAGCTTTGCCGCTGCCTTTGCCATACCCATGGTCTGCTCTTCCAGAGATCCTCTTACGTCAAGAGCTCCTCTTCTTCCGTCGATCGTAGGACGGATACCGATTACAGGATAATCGCCAATTAATCTAGATTTTGCCACTTTTAAACCCTCCATTTTTACAAGTCGCCTTCGGGCTGTACTGAATAGTTACACCGTTTTTGATATTCACATTATATAACATTTTTTTAAAAAATGCACGTAATTTTCTGTTCTTATGTGGACATTTTTTGTGCTGATTGTTATACTATTTTACAGAAACGAAGCGTTTTTTATCTATTTCGACTACTTTTAGATGTGACAGGAGAATTTTTATTATGAAAGCTTTCCATGAGGTGCGAAATTACGATTCTGATTATATGGTCTGGCATTCGAGATATGAAAATATCGGCTTTCTCGCACATTGGCATAAGGAAATCGAGCTCATCTATGTCCGCTCCGGTTCCTGTCTGCTCAGTATTACCGATCAGACCTTTCTGGCACAGGCCGGGGATCTGGCCATCTGCGAAAGCGGGATGATCCATTACAGCGATTCCCACGGCATGGACAATTCCTTAGATTTCATCATTTTTGATACCTCGATCCTGGGTCCGATTTTTCAAAATCCGGGCTTCATCCATCCTCTGGTGACAAAAGATGAGCTTGCCGCCTGTGGGCTCTCAGCTCCTCTTTCTGCTCTCATCGACACAGTTTCCCGGGAGCTGGAACAAAAAAAGCCCTTCTACCAGGAGGTGGTCAGCTCCTCTATTCAGGCCTTCTGGGCGCTTTTAAAGCGCTGTCATCCAAGAAACGACGCTGAACATCTCCCCGATGACCGACGCTCCCGGATGCTGCAGGAGCTGCAGGAGCTTCTTTCCTATATCGAGGAGCATTATGCAGATAATATTACCCTGGAATATGCCGCCTCGCGCATGAATTTCAGCGACAGTCATTTTTCCAGAACCTTTAAGAAGCTGATGGGCATCAACTTCGTCACCTATCTGAACCTGGTGCGGGTGGAACAAGCGGCCTCGCAGCTTCGGAATACAGAGAAGAAGATTACGGACGTGGCTCTCTCCTGTGGGTTCAATAATATCCGCACCTTTAACCGGGTTTTCAAGGATATCACCGGGTATACTCCGTCGGAGTTCCTGCTGCTTTCGGATCCGGATATCTATAAGAGGACTTATTACAATCGGCGCTCGGCGGAGCAGGAATTTGTGGAGCACGATTCACTGACACTGGTGAAAAATTGATATAAAAAAGAATCCTGCCACGCAGGATTCTTTCTTATTTTCGTTTGATCGTTTAGACTTCCAGATTAATCTGACGTCCCGTATGATGATAGGGTACGAGCTCCACGCCTGCTGCCCGGAACATCCGCTTGGAGGCCAGGGTGGCGGGTGTATCCGCATACTTGTCACAGGCATAGACCACAGTTTTCAGGCCTGCCTGGATGATGGCCTTGGCACATTCATTGCAGGGGAAAAGGGCTACGTAAATCTTCGCACCCTCCAGGCTGCCTCCACGGTAATTGAGAATCGCATTGAGCTCCGCATGGGTCACAAAGGGGTACTTGGTATCGTTACTTTCTCCGGTTCGCGACCAGGGAAATTCATCGTCGTCACAGCCCTTCGGGAAGCCATTGTAGCCCATGGACATGATTTTATTGTCCTGACTGACGATGCAGGCTCCCACCTGTGTATTCGGATCCTTTGAGCGCATTCCCGAGAGCAGTGCAACTCCCATGAAATACTCATCCCAGCTGATATAATCCTTGCGCTTATCTCCCATGTCTCCTGCCTCCATCATACTACAATATTACAACCAAGCGAACGATCATTTACTTGGTTCCGAAAATTCTATCGCCTGCGTCGCCCAGACCCGGAACGATATATCCGTTCTCGTTCAGATGCTCGTCCAGGGCTCCGATGTAGATATCTACGTCCGGATGTGCCTCCTGCAGCTTCTTTACACCTTCCGGTGCTGCGATGATGCAAAGGAAACGCATATTCTTTACGCCGCGGTTTTTCAGCATCTGGATGGCTGCGATGGCGGAACCGCCGGTAGCCAGCATCGGGTCAACCACAAATACATCTCTCTCGCTGCAGTCCTTCGGAATCTTGCAATAATACTCTACCGGCTCCAGTGTCTCCTCGTTTCTGTACAGTCCGATATGTCCCACCTTTGCGGAGGGAATCATGGTCAGAACGCCCTCTACCATGCCGAGGCCTGCACGGAGAATCGGGATAACCGCCAGCTTCTTTCCTGCCAGCTCCTTGACTGTGGTCTTGCAAATGGGGGTCTCGATCTCCACGTCCTGAAGCTTCAGGTTCTTCGTTGCCTCATAGGTAATCAGGGCTCCGATCTCACTGATCATATCACGGAATTCTCTGGTTCCGGTCTCTTTTCTCCGAATGATACCGATCTTGTGAGCAATCAACGGGTGATCCATTACTACGACTTTTGACATTTTCTTATCTCCCTTGTCTGTGTACTAAGCAAATACTACTCGTGTTCGATCTTGGAAATTCTTCTTGCATGGCGCTCTGCCCCGGAAAATGGGGTATTCAGGAAGGTGTCCACAATCTTGAGAGCCAGTCCCGGTCCTACGACACGTCCGCCCATAGCCAGAATATTCGCATCATTGTGCTGTCTGGTGGCCTCTGCACAGAAGCAGTCGGTACACAGGGCAGCACGGATTCCCTTATAACGGTTTGCCGTAATCGAGATGCCGATGCCGGTTCCGCAGATCAGAATACCCTTGTCGCACTCTCCGCTTAAGATGGACTCAGCCACTACCTTTGCATAATCCGGATAGTCTACGGCATCCTTATTGTTCTCGCAGCCGAAGTTCTTGTATTCCAGACCCTTTTCCTCCAGATAGGCAATGACTTCCTGCATCAGATCATAGCCGCCGTGATCACAGCCTAATGCTATCATTTGTTTTTCCTCCTATGGTATTACTTCTTTTTTACCATATCATAGCATTTTTTTACAGGAATAGCAACGCAAAAACCGCCCGGAAGGTTTTCTATCCGGACGGTTTTTCACTCATTAAAACAATTTTGTACTCTCAAGCTTCTCCTCGAAATGCTCGTTCCACTTGATGATCGGCATTCTTAAAACTAAGCCGAGGATCAGGGACGGGATCAGGTAGAGAAGCAGGGTGCCAAGCTGATTCCAGTAGGTATTGCCGTAGAAGCCCGCCACGCACTCACGCATCGCATTCATGCTGTATACAAAGGGCAGGGCATTGTAAAGCTTCTGGAAGAAGGCCGGTGCCAGCTCGATCGGGAAGTTTCCGCCTGTGCCTGCCACCTGCAGTACCATCAGAACAACACTGACTGCCTTTCCGATGTCCCCAAAGGAAACACAGAGCGTATAAATCAGGTTTACATAAACCAAACTCGTCACCCAGCCGGCTACCAGGAAGAGTAGCGGGCTCTTGCACTGGATCCCTAAGAAATACAGGTCGCCGAGGCAAATCAGGGTCGCCTGCAGGAGTCCCAGAATCAGGAACAGCAGGTAGCGTCCCAGATATTTCTGGTAATTTTTTACATTTGTCAAGCCAATGAGCTCTTTCTCCTTCACACCCGCCTTCAGCATGGCTGCCATTACGACGCCGCCTACCCAGATCGCCAGGGTGGTATAGAAGGGAGCCATGGCAGAACCATAGTTCTCCACCTCATAGACATGCTCAGTGGTCAGCTCGACAGGTGTCGAGATAAAGGTTCCTACGACGTCCAGATCCTCATCCAACAGAGAATCAATGGTATCCAGGCTGTCGCGATCCTTCTCGTCCCGCAGGCGGTTTGCCAGGTCGGTCAGATCCTCAGCGCCCTTTGTCAGCAGTGTTCCGGAGGTCTTTAGGGTTTTCTCAAGCTTGGTCAGATCGGACTCTGTAGAGTCAGACAGCTTGTAGACGCCGTCCAGACCCTCGTCCATGGAATCCAGAAGCGAAGATACCTTGGAATCTGCATTTCCTACGGAATCTGCCAGATCATTCAGGGCATCTTTTACGTTGTCCTCGTAATCTTTCTGGATGGAGGCAGCGCTCTCCGTCATCTTATTTACCAGAGCATCCAGCTCCTTCTGGGCTGCGGCTGCGTCCGTGCTCATACTGCCTACCGAGGAGGTCACCTGTGCGATGGCGGAACGCAGCTGCTGCATAAGGATCACCGTATTATTCAGATCCCCGGCCACATCATTCAGACCCGCATCGGTTCCTACTGCTGCTTTCAGACTGTTTGCTGCACTGGTCAGCTGGTTTGCCGAATCGCTGTAGGATGTAATGGATGCCGCAAGCTGTGTATCCAGACCTGCCAGCGTATTTTTAAGCTGCGTCATATCGTCGGAAGCAGCTGCCGCCTGAATTCCCTGCTGCACAGCCGTCGCCATCTGCTTATAGAGGGCTGCGCTGGATTTCAAAGCATCATTCAGCTGATCGGTCGTGCCATCCATGGCATCCTTCACTGTGTCGATGCTGTTTTCCAGCTCACCCAGGCTATCCAGGTCGCCGTCACTTCGATCCTGCGTATCCTTCAGGAAGGTGGAAGTCGTGCTCAGCATGGTCTGAGTAGCGGAAGCCATGCTCTCAAAAGCCTCCACGGTTCCGCCTGCTGCCACCAGATCCGCAGAAATATCATCCAGATTGTCGATCAGGTTGTCCACCAGGTCGGACTGGTCTGCCTCGTCCGCCACATTGACCACGGTCTTCATGGCTTCCAGAGCCGCCTTGGAAATGGCTTTTACGAATTTCTCGCTGACCTCTCCCTGTACCGCATCTGCCTTTTTCTCCGTCACGATGGAGGCGATGGCATTCTTCTTGCCGTTGGCATAGTAGTTAAGTTCCGGATTTTTCAGCTCCTTATCTACAGAGAATAAGGTCATCATATCCTCACTGAAGCTCTCCGGCACCACGATGGCTGCATAGTATTTGCCGGACTTTGCTCCCTCGATAGCTTCCTCGCTGTCGGTAAAGACCCAGTCCATCGAATCATTTTCATGGAAATAGGTCAAAATCCGGTCACCTAAGTTGATATCGATCGCCAAAAGCTCTCCCTTGTAGCCCGCATCGTCACTGGCTACTGCGATCTTAATATCGGAAGTATTCTCATAAGGATCCCAGCTGCCGCCGATGTTGAACCAGGCGTACAGGGTCGGAACTACCAGAATACCTACCATGATAATCATGGCAATCGTATTGCCCTTTATCTTGCGTACATCTCTTAAAAAAATCTGTAGGATGTTTTTCATGCCTGCTCCTCCTTTAATGCTGCCAGAAGCTCTGCGTCAGAATAGCCAAGAAGCTTCGTCTGCTTCTGCATCCGTTCATGATGATACTCAAGCCAGATCAGATACATGGACAGGCCAATCAGCGTGCAGATCCAGAGCACCAGGAATACGAGCTTTGAGGTCACGCTGAACATCAGAATCAGGAAGATCAGCGGCACGATTGCCATAGCTAAAAAGCCAAACCGCTTTCTCTTCTGATAGCTTTTCTCAAAGCGTGCTGCCCGCTCTGCGAAGGCTGCTTTTGCATCGCTGTCGCTTCGAAGGGCAGTCGCTACCAGATCCGGTGTCAGATCCGTGGTCTTATCATTTTCTTCATAAATAATTAGATCTACTTCCTCAAGCTTCCGGTCAAAGAGTGCATTCAAATTCAGAAGCAGCGGCCGCAGTACCAGCCCGATAAACAGGGCAAGGAGTACATAGGCCAATAAGATTCCCATATCCTTCAGCCAGGTATTGTAATACATACCGCCGATGCATTCCCGCATCGCACCATTGCTGTAGGTAAAGGGCATCAGCCGGTAGATAGCCTTGTAGAAGCTGCCCATCATCTCGACCGGGAAGGTTCCTGTCGATCCCGGAATCTGGATGATAACCAGGAATACAAAGATGGCACGGCCGATGTGCTTAAAGGCCGCCGTTATCGCATAAATCAGACTTAAATATACCAGGCCTGCGATGACGCCGGTCAGGATAAAAAGTCCCGGGTGGACACACTGTACTTTTAAAAGATAGATGTCGCCCAGACAGATAATCAGGGACTGTACCACGGACAGGATAATAAAAATCATCTGCCGTCCGAAATATGCCTGATTCAGGGTGAATTTCTTCACCTTCTCATCCTCGTCTACTTCCTGCTTCAAAAGGGCGATCAGCACCATGCCGCCTACCCAAAGAGCCAGGTTGGTATAGAACGGGGTCATACCGGAGCCGTAGTCCTCTACCTCATAGAAGGTGGTAGTATTCAGCTCGATCGGATTCGTCATAAAGGCGGAGACTGCATCTGCATCCACTTCCTGCAGATCCAGAATGTCCTTATATGCCTCCGAGGATCGCAATGTCTCCAGATCGTTCTGGATACCCTCCAGACGCTCATCCAGGTTTGAGAGGGTTTCTCCGGTCTTGCCCAAAGCCTCGGAGCCTTCGGTCAGGCTCTTACTCAGCTGATCCATGACGCCCTGCATCTGAGATGCAGTCGCTGACGCATCCTCCAGGGTCGACTTCAGGTCGCTGCTGACACCCGAGATCGTATCCAGGGAGGTCGACAGGTTCGGGAGCAGATTATTGTTCAGGCTGGTACGCAAACTCCGAAGAGTTGTTTTTCCCTGCTTCAGAATCGTGTCCATCTGCGTTTTGGATGTGCTCATGGTTGACATAATCGTCTGGAGCTTGCCGGTCTTGGAATCAAGCTCGGTAAGCTGGGCTGCCATAGCGTTGCTCTTCGGGATCAGTTCGTTCTGGAGGGTCGGGATCAGGACGTCGGAGATCATGGCCTTGCTCTGCTTGGCACTAGCGAGATCCGCCTCACCGGTTTCAATAGCTGACTGATACTGAGCAATGCCAGCTTCCAATCTTGCTTTTGTTGCCTGATATTCCTGTTTTTGTTCCTCTGTAAGCATTCCTGAATTTAAAGCACTATTTACATTATCCAGATTGGTCTGTAATTCCTGCTGCTTACTTTTTGCACCTTCAAGAGTCGTTTCACCTTCGGTAATCTTTTGTTCAATCACCGTCACTACGCCCTGAAGCTGCGTCACCGCACTCTGTCCATCCTTGCTCATACTCTCCGCAAGTTCTTTTCCTTTACTTACCGCAGTCACTGCCTGATTGGCAGTAGTCTGCAGGACGCCCAGCTTTTCAGAAGCCGTAGTATATACATTATTCAGATAGGTCTCCCCATCACTCAGACTCTGATCAAATGCAGAACCAAAGGATCGTACATTCTTCCGGCTGCTCTTCAGCGCATCCTTCGCATCCTGGAAAGCCGTACTTCCTGCATCTGCTGCCTCTACCGCCTTCGTCAGGGTCTCCTTGCCGTGCTGAATCTGCGTCGTTCCCTGGCTGATGGTCGACTGGAAGTCTGCCAGAACCTGCTGATATTGCTGGAAGTTGTCTCTTGTGTCAGAAATGATGCTTAAGATATTGTCGTTGGTGGTCTCCAGATCATCGCTCAGGGACACACCCAGATCCTGCAGCTCGTCTGCGATGGTCTCGGACGCTACCTTATAGAACTCTTCTTCGATCTTGCTCTGAATCGTGGTAGATCCGGTATTTGTAATCTTCGGTGCTACCGCATTTCGCTTCTCGTTTACATAATATTTGATTTCCGGAGTTCCGAGGGTTCCGTCCTCGATCTGCAGAAGATCTGCACTGAAGGTCTCCGGAATCACGATGGCCGCATAGTATTTTCCGGATTTTACTCCGTCAACTGCGTCCTCCTCGTCCGTGAATACCCAGCCCAGATCGTCATTCTCTTCCATCTGGTCGAGAATCTGCTGTCCTGCATCCAGAGTTCTTTTCTTATTCGTCGCCCCCACATCATTGTTGGCTACAGCCACCTTGATGTTGGCGGTGTTGCCGTACGGATCGCGGTTCGCTGCGATATTAAACCACGCGTACAGCGCCGGGATGATGCACATTCCCACGGCTACAAGAATCGCCGCCGGAGATTTCACCAGCCGGGAGATATCTCTCTTGAAAATCTCTATCACTTTCTTCATTGAAATCCATGACCTCCTATGAATCGCTATTTCTGTCAATGAATAATATTTGATCTTTCCCTAAAGATTATATTATAATAGAAAAAAAGCAAAGAACAATGACCAGTATATTACGTTTCGTAACATACTACACATTTGAGAATAAAGTGAGTACAGACGAATGGATAAGAGAATTACCAAAACAAGAGACGCTATCATCGACGCCTACTTAGAGCTTGTTATGGAAAAGAAGGATCAGAAGATCACCATTTCCGAGCTGGCGCACCGTGCCAATATTGCCCGCAAGACCTTTTACCTGCACTACGAGTCCCTCGAGGATATCATGCGGGATGCTACCCAGCGAAAAATCGATGAACTGATTCATATTCTTGAGAAAAAGAGGTTTTTCTCCAATCCCTTTGAGACCGATGTCCTATTTCAATGTCTGAACCAGCTGATGGAGCCGGATCTCGAATTCTACCGCTATATCTCGAAGGAGAACCCCTATTCCTTCTTCTGGAATGAGGTCAAGCGCCTGATCATCCGCACTACGGTAGCCGTCTATGAGGACAAGGTCGATTTCTCCGCCCAGGAGCTCAGACTCTACGTGGAATATTTCGTATCCGGTGTGATTGCTGTCTACGTCTCCTGGCTGCGGGAGGAGCTGACACTTCCCCTCGATGAGCTGGCGCGCATCTCCGGAGAAGCTACGTCCCATGGGATCTGGAAACCAGGGAAGCCCAACAAATAGGTGTAAACAAAAAGACAGAGAACCGTATTCTACGTTTCTCTGTCTTTTTTCACTCCCAAATCACTTTCATACAGTCTCGGCAGCTAGTACTCCAAGCTGTACAGAACCGTTGCCACCGTTCTTTTTAGTTCACATATTTGAGGATAATATCCCAGATATCCTGTCGCTCAAATCCAAGCTTCCATGCCGAGATTCCCGCCAGGTTATATTCCTTTATCAAGGCTGCCTTCAGTGCAATAGATTCCTCTTCCTCAAGCCATACCTTATAGGTAGTTCCGTCTGCCGTATATTCTGCATAATACTGCCCTGTGGTCTCATCCCAGGTTTTCTCTGCCCCGTTGGCTTCCAGAATCTTATCGATGGCATCCATGCCATAGGCCTTGCTGGTCACCACATTTGCTACATATTCATCCGTATCGGATTCCTGTGCCAGCTCCTCGTCTGTCTTCGGACGCTCCGCCCAGAGTCTCGTATAGAAGGGCACTGCATTGATGACCCGCTCTGCCGGAACCTCCTTCAGGGTCTCCTCGATGCCTTCCTTTACCCAACTAAGGCTAGCCACGCTTCCGGCCTCCTGTGAGCTCGCATAGTGCTCATCATAGCCCATGATAATCACATAATCAGCCACAACGCCCTGCTCTGCGCGGTCATAAAAGATGTTGTGGTCTGCGGGTCTGTAGTTGTCCACCGAGAGAATAATTCCGTTCAGCCGGCACATGATCGAAAGCTCCCGCAGGAATTCCAGATATCCCTTTGCCGAATCCTGATTGATATATTCGAAGTCCACATTGATGCCGTCCAGATCATACTCGATAGCCTTAGCAATCAGGTTGCTAACCAGCCGCTGTCTCGATGAGGTTCTCGACAGAATCTCGTAGTCCTTGATCGTATCCTTATAGGTGATATCCTCCACCAGCGCCCAGACCTCGATGTTATTCTGGTGGCAATAGTTTACATAAGTCTGACTTGCCAGAGATTCGATATTGCCATCGTCATCCTTCAGGAAGAACCATGTCGGTGAGATCGTCGTCAGTCCCTTGGTATTCGCGATGGTCTCCAGAACCTTGCTGTTTGCATCGGCATTCGTCACCTGATGCCATGCCATATTGATGGTATAATCCTTGGAAATATGGCTGTACTCAGGCTCCGTATAATTGGAGTCGATGGTCTCCTCGCCCTCCTGACCCAGATATTTGTTCCGGATATAACCGATGAAACCATCTGCGGTACGAACCTTTGTCCAGTCTCCGACATCCTCCGTCTCTTCCAGGATATACAGGGTATCTCCCTTCGAGACATCCGTCAGAATCGGGCTCTTGATGCCTGCACGGTAGCGCACGACGCTGTTCTTCTTTGCCGTTACCGTTTTCACGGTACCGAAGTTTGTCCGGATGACGACACGGTTGACCTCATCCGTCAAAAGCTCATACTGCAGGCCTGTATATTTCTGGATATACTTCAAGGCTACATATGCCGTATCTCCGTCCACCTTCACCGGTGCATACTCCTCCGTATAGGACTGCTTTGCGACCGTGTAGGTATTACTTCCCACGGAGGCCGTGATCAGCTCCGTCGGTGTCGTATAGAGCAGCTGGTTTTCTTTCGAATCCCAGTAAAAACGCGCATTCAGGCTGTCATACAGCATATCTGTCGTCACATAGGCTTCCCCGTCGATGACCCTGGCCTTCGTCTCCACCAGCTCATCGTTCAGGATCACAGCCGCCTCGTCCGCTGTCGTCACTTCATAGTACGTATTCCAGCTCATGCGTTCCTTGGACGGGCTATATTTTTCATACAGGAAGGCAAGCATCACGCCTGCAAGAATCAGCAAAACCAGCACAAATACTGCCAGCATCGGTCCGGCTGTTCTTCTTCCCTGCGATCTTCTTCGTCTTTTTTGTCTTGTTCTTGCCATAGCAGAAACCTCCTATCGGCTCTATCATAGCAGAATTTTTTCCCCGCGTCACTTCTTTTTGATCTCTTTTTCCGATTTGCGGAAAGGCCTGCGGCGCCGTCTGTCCGGCTCGGAGGGAACCTCGCCTGTCTTCAGTTGCCGACGAGCCGCAGCCATCCGCTCTTCAAAAGGAGATCGTGACATATTATTTTGAAAGAGCTCTTCTTTTCTATCGTGGAACCTCTTACTCTTTCAAAGCCTGGCTTACTTTTCCTTTTCCTCCTTTCCTTCGAAGTCTCTTTCATCATCATTCTATGCTGTTTTCTGCGATAATATGCCTGATTCTGCATGATAGGACGGAATTTCCTGTTACATAAGAAAGAATGTGCCTTGGCACATTCTTGCGCCGAGGCGCGGTTGCTTTAGCAACCATTTACCTCCTCGCCGAGTGCGCATCTTCGCGGAGCGTTTTTTAATTCATAGGACGCTCTTTTCTATGAATTAAAAAAGACCAGGAAGCACTTCTCCTCCTGGTCTTTGGCATTATGTTTCATTCTTCAGCTTTTCCGTAAAGTAAGTCGTTCTTACGGCCTCATGCAAGTGTTCTGTATTCTTATCAGCAATCATCTTGTAGATGTTCTCATGTGCTTTGTACAACTCTTCTCCCTCTCCGGTCTCGATCATTGTACGAACGGTCTTAAGCCTCATGGCATGAGTCAGAGTACGAACAACCTGATTGATCTTATCTATCAGGGGATTCTGACCCATATCTGAGATAATGTCATGAAATTCATTGTCGGCCCAGAACACATTTTCCACATTGTCAGGCCCCTTACGAATCTGTTCGTGCATGTTTTCCAGCTTATCCTTCAAGACGCTCAGTTCCTCTGGCTTCACCTTCTTCATGGCAAGCTGCATGACACCGACTTCTATCATTTCACGCAGTTCCATCAGATTCTCATAGGAATCTTCCTTATCTAATATGATCCCATATATCATTGGGTCGATCATGCTTTCTGAAAAACCTTCACATACAAAGGTACCTTCTGCCCTGCGGATCTCCAGCACGCCCAGATACACCAGTATCTTCACTGCCTCCCTGATCGAATTGCGTCCGACCCCCATGCTTTCTGCCAGCTCCGCCTCTGTAGGAATCTTATCTCCCGGACGAAGCTGACGGTTGAGCATAGCCTCTGTCAGGTTGTCAATTACCTGC
>CAVHYN010000066.1:0-9608 GCA_963640245.1 Bulleidia sp. | reverse complement strand
TTAGTATTTAAAAAAATATGATATTATTTTAACATAATATCTGTTGTTTGTCTATGGAGGGGAAGTCTTTTTTCAGTTAATCCATATGAGATCCACCGTTGATATCGATTTCCTCACCAGTAATATAGGAAGCTTCTTTCGAAGCCAGGAATACGATTGCATTTGCAACTTCCTGCGTCTCACCCGGACGTCCCATGGGGATTCCGTCGATCACTTTATCTGCGTCTTCCTTTGGAAGGGATTTCCAGATCTCTGTATTGATCAGACCCGGGCATACACTGTTGATCGTGATTCCTTCTGCGGAAATCTCTCTGGACAGATTCTTGGAAAATGCAAGAACTGCTGCCTTGGATGCGGAATAATGTGCTCCTCCGAAGATTCCGCCGCCGCGTTTTCCTGATACGGAGGACAGATTGACGATTCTTCCGTATTTCTGCTCTCTCATGACTTTCATGCAGGCCTTTGTGCAGAGGAACAGACCAAACATATTTACCTCAAAGATTCTCTTCATATCTGCAAGTGTCATATCTGCAACAGTAACTTTCTGGGAAATACCTGCATTGTTGACCAGTACATCGATCCTGCCATATTCCTCCATGACCCGATCGACCATATTCTGTACAGAAGCTTCATCTGTAATATTTACAACAATGCCGAATGCCTCTCCGCCTTCTTCTTTGATCGCTGCTACCGTATCTTGTACACCGGCTTCATTCATATCTGCGATCACAACAGCAGCCTTCTGTCTTGCAAATGTGCGGGCGATCGTTCTTCCGATTCCCTTCGGTGATCCACTTCCTGTTACGATTACTACCTGACCATCAAAATCCAACATATCTTTTTCCTCCTATTTAGCCAAAAGCTCTTTGGCATTCTTTACAATATTTTCTGCAGTTACCCCATTGATTGCCAGCAGTCTCTCATAAGGTGCTGACTGTCCGAACTGATCCTGGATACCGATTCGTCTTACCACTGCATTGCCTTCCTCTGCAACCACTTCGCTGACAGCACTTCCCAGACCGTTCATAATATTATGATCCTCTACGGTAATGATCTTGCCCGTATCATGGATACACTCCTTCACCGCATCCACATCCAGCGGTTTAATCGTATGCATATCCAGTACCTTTGCTGAAATACCTTCTGCCTCCAGCATCTTGGCCGCCTTCCGTGCGATGCACACGGTATCACCATTGGCGATGATCGATACATCTTTCCCTTCTCTCAGCTTGTGAGCTTTGCCGATCACAAACTCGGTATTCTCATCATAGATCACCGGAATTGCATCTCTGGTAAATCTTAAATATACCGGTCCGTCAAATTCTGCGGCTGCTTTTACAAGTTTTCTTGTGGCATAATAGTCAGCCGGCATGATCACTGTCATATTCGGAATTGTCCGAAGGACACCCATATCCTCAATACTCTGATGACTTGCTCCGTCATTTGCCGGTGTCACACCACCATGAGAGCATGCAATTTTTACGTTCAGGTTCGGATAACAGATCTCCTGGCGGATCATTTCACACATTCTCAGAGAACCAAATACCGCATAAGTTACTACAAACGGGGTCTTCCCACAGGTTGCCATTCCGGCTGCAACGCCTGCTCCATTCTGCTCGGCAATACCGACATTGATATACTGATCCGGAAGCTCTGCGCGGAATTTTCCGGTCTTGCAGGATTTTCCGATATCTACATCTACTACATAGATATCGTTATCTTTTTTTCCAAGTTCTACGATCTCATCACCGAAACCATCTCTGGTCGCTTTTTTTACTTCGCTCATATTGCCCTCCTCTTATTTTTCACCTGAGCATGCCAGTTCTGCAAGCTGTGCATCCAGCTCTTTCATAGCCTGTTCATACTGTTCCTTATTCGGTGCAGCTCCGTGCCATCCGCACTCATTTTCCATATAGGAGACACCCTTTCCTTTTACAGTATGACCAAAAATACATTTCGGTTTTCCGTTTTTCGTCATGCGGATTCTGTCAAATGTATCCACGATCTGCTGCATATCATTTCCATCGATCTCATAGGTTTCAAATCCGAATGCCTCGAATTTCTTTCCAAGATCAATGTTCGGCATTACTTCATCGGTGATACCATCGATCTGCAGATTGTTGTTATCTACAAATACGATCAGATTATCCAGCTTGTACTTATTGGCAGTCTGCGCTGCTTCCCAGATCTCACCTTCCTGACACTCACCATCACCTACCACTGCGAACACTCTGTAATCCTTCTTGTCTCTCTTTGCCATGATACCCATACCAACGCCGCACGCCAGTCCCTGTCCGAGAGACCCGGTGGAAATATCAATACCGGGGCATTTATTCATAGATGGGTGACCCTGCAGGATAGAATTTTCTTTTCTTAAGGTCTCCAGTTCTGATTCCGGAAAGTATCCCAGTGTTGCAAGTGCTGCATACTGGATCGGGCATACATGTCCTTTTGACAGGACAAATCTGTCTCTGTCTGGCCACTGCGGGTTCTTCGGATCAATGTTCATCTCACTGAAGTATGCTGCGGTCACAAAATCGGCTGCGGAAAGTGATCCGCCCGGATGACCTGACTGCGCCACATAGATCATGTGAATGACTTTTTTCTTGAGCTCGAGACACTGTTTTTCAAGCTCTTTTACCGTTACGTTTTTCATAATATGTACGCTCCTTCCTTACACTAACAGCAATGAAATTGCCGGTATGTAGGTTACTATCATCAACACGATCAATGCCGCAACAAGAACCGGCAGAATCGCTTTTGATATCTCTTTCAGATCTACATTTCCTACGTTACATGCCACATAGAGATTCACGCCAACCGGAGGTGTAAACAGTCCGATCGCCAGATTTACAATCATAACCACACCCAGATGGATCAGGTCGATACCAAGTGCCTGTGCAACCGGTACGAACAGCGGTGTGAAGATATACAGTGCAGAGGTCGAATCCAGGAAACATCCTGCGATCAGGAGGATGATGTTCACGATGAGGAAGAATACGACCGTGCTTCCTCCGGTTGCTCCCTCCAGTGCATTACTGATTGCCACATCCAGCTTTGCCCTGGTCAGTACATATGCAAACAGGCTGGCTGCTGCTGTGATGAACATGATCGTCGCAGTCGTTGAAGCAGAATCAATCAGGATCGCCCAGAACTCTTTCAGTTTGATCTTCCGGTAGATAAATACTCCTACAAACAGTCCGTACACTGCGGACACGGCTGCCGCCTCAGTCGGAGTGAAGATTCCTCCGTAGATACCTCCCAGGATGATGACCGGCATCATAAGTCCCCAGAACGCATCCTTAAATGCATCCCATTTTTCTTTCCAACTGGTCTTCGGCATGGGCTTCAGATCCGATTTGCGACCAATCAGCAAGGCAGTAATGGCAAATGCTATGCCCATCAGGATTCCCGGCAGAAGTCCCGCGATGAACAGACTACCGATGGAAGTATCCGCGATGGAACCATATACGACGAAGGTAATGGAGGGCGGTATGATTACTCCGATTGCTCCGGATGCTGCCATAAGTGCTGCCGAAAATGATGGAGAATATCCGGCTTTAATCATGGCCGGTACAAGGATAACGCCCAGTGCTGCTACAGTTGCCGGGCCGGATCCGGAGATCGCGGCAAAGAAACAGGATACGATAACACACACGATGGCAATACCGCCTTTTCGGTGTCCTACGCAGGTCTCTGCAAGCCGGATCAGCTTTTCAGAAATACCTGCTTTTTCCATAATATTTCCCGCTAAGATAAAGAACGGGATCGCAAGTAATACGAACTTACTGGTGGATGCCGACACGATCATCGGCAGACTGCTCATCACTGCATCCAGCGGACGTCCCGCTCCCTGAATCAGCATAGTCAGCATACTGGATGCTCCCAGACAAACCGCAATCGGTGCTCCGATCAGAAGCAATACCGCAAAGGTAACAAATAAAACTGCTGCTATCACGTGGTTATTCCTCCTTTCCTGAAGTACCCTTGACTTCTTCCACAAAAGCCTGTACAAAACGAATCACTACAAATATCGCACCAAAGGGCACGAAAGACCCATATATCCATTCCGGCCACTGCATGGCTGCTGTCTTCTGTCCAAGAAGGATCTGGTTCTTCACCATCAGAATACCGAACCAGAAGATTGCCAGTGCAAAGATCACTGCGATTCCATAGCCGATCAGGAGAAGTACTTTTCTTACTTTTGGATTGACAGCATCTGTCAGAACCGTCAGTCCCAGATGTGCTTTCCTCTTTGCCGCAATTGCAGTTCCCATCAGACTTAATAATACGAACAGATACGTCGTGATCTCTTCCGAGAAGGAAAATGATGCACTAAACACATGTCTGGATACTACATTTGCAAAAGTAAGGGCTGTCATGACGACCATACAAACTGCACAGATTCCTTCCTCGAGCCAATCTAAAATTTTCATTCTGCCCCTCCTATTCTGCCGTGATGCCAAAAGCTTCACAGGCTTCTTCGCCATAGCTCTCGATCAACTGTGCCTTGAAATCTTTCACTACTTCCTTGAATGGTTCAAGCTCCTCTGCTGTAAGCTCCGTAACCTTCATGCCTTGTTCCTCGAAGGATGCATACAACTCTTTTTCCTCTGCTTCCAGATGATCTCTTCCCCATTCACAGGCTTCTTTTGCTTTCTCGGCAAGCAATTCCTGCGTCTCCGGTTCCAGATTCTCCCAGACCTTGGAGTTTGCAATGATTAGATCACTGTCATATACATAATTCCATACGGTGAAATACTTCTGTACCTCCGGCATTTTGGCTGATGCGGTAATGCTGGCGCCATTTTCCTGTCCATCAATGGTTCCCTGCTGCAGAGCTGTAAATACCTCGCTCCAGCTCATTGCCACCGGATCTGCCCCGAACTGCCGGAAGACTCCCATATAAACTTCACTTCCTGGAACCCGGATCTTCAGTCCCTTTACATCCTCCGGTGTCTTCACTTCATGTTTACTGTTGCTGATCTGACGAAATCCATTGTGGAAGGATCCCAGATAAGTCAGTCCCTTTGCACTCAGACGCTTTGCATAATACTCTCCGCCAGTGCTGTCAATGGTCTCTCTTGCTTCCTGGTAGTTATCAAATACCCAGGGAAGAGTTCCCACACCCAGCTGTCTGTCAATGACGGACAGCACACTGGTTGCATAAGCTGCCAGATCAACTCCGCCTCCTGCGATCATCTCGATTCCTTTGGAAGCATTGCCTCCTGCAAGCTGGTCGTTCGGATATACGGAGATCGTCACATTTCCGTCTGAAGCTTCCGCTACAAGCTCTGCAAATTTGTCTGCTACCTTGGTATCGATCTGGATATCAGTTCCATTCACGGCCATCACAAGCTCGATCTTCTGATATGCATTATCCGCAGATGCTGCTGTTTCTGTGCTTCCACACCCTGTCAGGCAGCCCCCCATGACTGCTGCGGCAAGCAATATTGCCAACCCCCTGATTTTCATAAATACCTCCTTTTTTATTGCTTTCCGATCCATTATGTTGGTTGATGGTTATATCCTAACATCCTATGTTGGTTGTGTCAATGGCTTTTGGTGATTTCGTCAGTATTCATGATTTTAAATGGATTTTTTTATGCATATTAACAAGGTCGTGTTATACTTTTTTTATATTTCTGTTTCGATTCGTCCTTGTATATCCGGGCAAATACAGGTATAATAATTCTTATTATAAAAAATAACTGCACGGCTTATTCCGCGCTTCGCACTTTTATGTTTGGATGTGAGGATATATGAAGATAGAAAAAATCAATGACAATCAGATACGCTGCACCCTGACCAAGGATGACCTGACCAACCGCCAGATCAAGCTTAGTGAGCTGGCCTATGGTACAGAAAAGGCAAAGGCTCTGTTTCGCGACATGATGCAGCAGGCCTCCATCGAATTCGGATTTGAAGCTGACAATATTCCGCTGATGATCGAGGCGATTCCCCTTCCCAACGAATGCATTGTCCTCCTTATCACAAAGGTGGAGGATCCGGAGGAGCTTGATACCCGTTTTGCCAAATTCGCACCGGGCGGTGATGCTGCTTCGGATGAGCTTCATAATCAGAGCGATATCCTTCCCGAAGGCGCGGACAATATCTTAGATATCTTTAAGAAGCTCATCGACCAGAAGCTTCAGGAAGCCACCTCCTCTACGAAGGAAGAAAAGGCCGAGCAGGCAGTGACTCTCGCCTCCGAGATCGATCTGACCCGTCTCTATTCCTTCCCGGATCTGGACACCATCATCGATGTGGCTCATATTCTGAAGGACTTCTACCGCGGAGATAATTCCCTGTATCGTCTGAAGAAGGACGGGGACTATTGCCTGATTATCCATAAAAATAATCATACCCCTGCGGAATTCAATAAGATTTCCAATATTCTCTCCGAGTATGGCACAAATGAGCGCTACTCAACTGCAGGAGAGGCCTATCTTTCCGAGCATGAGGATCTATTGATCGCGGGCGAGGCTCTGCAAAAATTGGCCGATCTATAAAAACCAGGTAGTTCAAAAGAGGAATCCCTTAACAGGATTCCTCTTTTTTATGGAAATATTTCTGCGGAATTTCAAACGCAAGGACGATACCAAGTACCAGAGCAGCCGCGCATTTCACGGCATCATAGCCGGTGCTTAAGGCCTCCGCCACCTGATCCATCACCAGATAATAAGCGGTCCAGTAGATGCCTGCTCCCGGGATCATCGGGAAAATACCCGGAATCAGGAAGACCAGCACCGGACATTTCTTATATACGGCTAAGCCTCTCGCCAGCACCGTCACCACAAAGGTGGCCGCAAAGCAGGAAAGGGTCGTTCCACAGCGTGGAAGCAGCAGTGAATAGGTCAGCCAGCAGATGCAGCCTGTCACCGCACAGCTTAGATAACAGCTCCTCGGAACCCCGTACAGCATAGAAAAGGCTACGGTGCCGATGAAGACCGCTACCATCACAGACAGAAAGCTCATAGCATCACACCTCCCGACAGCTGGTGAAATACCAGAATTCCGAGACCGACCCCGGCTGCGATACAGAAAAAGGCGAGAAGCGTATCCAGCATACGCACTGCACCGGAGATATAATCCCCGGCTGCCAGCTCCCGCACGGAATTGATAAAGGGTACTCCCGGAATCGGCGGCATCACAGAACCGATGATCATATAATTGAGATGCTCTCCGATGCCAAGAAGATAGCCGGAAGCACATACTACCGTCAGCAAAAAACCGCCTACGATATTCCGTGTAATTTTGGAAAGCTTCGGAGAGAGGAGACAAAATGCAGCGATTCCATAGACAAAACCTGCCACAAAGGCCACCAGACTGTCCCTAATCGTTCCGCCAAAGAAATAGCAGAATGTAGCGCTTCCCACGGCGCAGGCCAGGATTTTCTCAAGCGTCTTTCCGCCGGACATCGCGTCAATATCTGAAAGCCTGCTTTCCGCCTCGCCGATCGTCAGCCGTCCCTGTTCAATCTCTCTGGACAGCTCATTGACCGCCACGATCTTTTCCATGCAGATACCGCCTACCGGAATATGCCGAACCTTTGCGTAGCTCGCATCGGATTCTGCCAATCCTCCCGTCAGGATGATTCCATTGCTCAATACAAAATTGTCGGCTGACTTCACCCCGAAGGAACGACAGATATGATCCATCGTTTCTCCAACTCGGGAGATTTCTGCCCCGTTCTCTAAAAGGATCCGGCCCGCTTGCATGGCCAGATCCAATACTTGTTTTTCGTCCGCTTTGTTTATTTCCACTTTTTTACGAATACTATCTAAGCTTAGGCTGCTGCCTTCTTCGGGTTCTTCAGAGTCTGAACACCCTCGATAACCAGGACGATAGCCAGGATAATCAGAAGGATACCGAGGATAGTCTGAGCCCAGGGCCCCCAGTCTGCACCGCCTGCTGCGATCATGCCGATCTGGTTCTTTACGGTCATGCACAGGGAGCAGATGGTTACCACGATCATGAATGCCATCGGGATCAGGAACATCTTATTGTTCTTGCCTGCATTGCCAAGCCACGTAGCTACAGCCAGAAGGCCGATGCCTGCCAGCAGCTGGTTTGCCGCACCGAACAGTCCCCAGATCTTCGCATAGCCGGTCATACCCAGTGCGATACCCAGTACAACAGTCAGGATGGTTGCGAAGTACGGATTGACCATAACCTTCTTCCAGCCTTCCTTTATATCCTTTGCGGTCTCGCCCGGCTCCAGCCAGTACTCCTGGAACATGAAACGTGCCAGACGGGTCGCTGTATCCAGAGAGGTCAGGCAGAATGCGGAGTAGGTCAGTACCAGAAGAGAATTCAGGATGCTGTAGGTTCCCGGGATCACGTCATCGATCATATGCGCGATACCACCGCCGAAGATGGCAGTTGCACCAGTCAGGGCTGCATCCGGATGCGCTGCATTCCACTTATAAGCATAGCCAATCGCACAAAGAGTCAGAACTGCCAGAACGCACTCGAGAAGCATTCCGCCGTAGGCGATGGGCTTTGCGTCTGTCTCTTTGTCCAGCTGCTTGGATGTGGTTCCGGAGGATACCAGTGAATGGAAACCGGAGATCGCACCGCATGCTACTGTAGTAAAGAGTACCGGGAACATATACTGTACACCATTTCCGTTATCTACAGCGAAGCTTGTCACTGCCGGGAAGGTGCTGTCAAAGGTCGGATGTGCAACGACTACACCGAAGAATGCTACTGCCAGCATTGCATAAAGTAGGAAGGAGCTCAGGTAGTCACGGGGCTGCAGCAGGATCCATACCGGTGTTACAGAAGCGATGGCGATATAGATACCTACGATAATCATCCAGGTCTTTGTAGACAAATAGAGCGGATGGAAGTTCATACCAACTGCCATAATCAGAACGATAGCCAGTACGCCGACTACGGAAGCGATGCCCATCGGCATATTCCGGCGGTATACACAGAAACCAAACACGATGGCAATCAGTATGAAGAGCAGGGAAATCATCGCTACGGTAGCCGGTGTCTCGGATGCTGCCATATTCAGGGTTCCTGACTCATCATAAACTGCACCGAAGGTGGTCGCTACGATGGAAGCGAAGGCTGCCACAACCAGAATCAGGGTCAGATAAGAGAAGAGAATAAACAGCTGCTTTGCTCTCTTGCTCATGCTGGAAGAGATAATCTCTCCGATGGACTGTCCCTTATTCCGAACGGATGCGAACAGGGCGCCGAAGTCATGGACACCGCCAAAGAAGATACCACCGACCAGAACCCAGAGGGTTACCGGCAGCCAGCCGAACATAGCTGCGCCAATCGGTCCGGTGATAGGACCAGCGCCTGCGATGGAAGAGAAATGATGTCCCATCAGAACCGGAGCCTTAGCCGGAACATAGTCCACACCATCCTCCATGGTATGAGCCGGTGTCTCAGTTTTGCTGTCGCCTACGCCCCACTGCTTGCAAAGCCATCCGCCGTAGCAAATATAGCCCACAATCAGGATTGCGACACAGACGATAAGAAGTACCAGTGAATTCATTGTTACATACTCCCTTTCTTTTTCTTTAAGTAATAGGATTGGTTTGGGTGTCAAAACACCCAAACCTTTGGTTACACGGATTGTTCCGTGC
>CAVHYN010000065.1:0-29878 GCA_963640245.1 Bulleidia sp. | reverse complement strand
CCCCCACCGACATGCGAGCATGTCGTGGGCTCAGGCTTTTGACACTGTAACCAAAATTATGGAAAACCAGACAGCCCGGAGAAAAATTTTCCTAAGGAGGGGCTAATTGTCCCCGACCGTGGAAAATTTTCTCCAGGCTGTCGTCCGTCTTATATGTTATATCTTATATTCGTCCCCAATACCTATTTATGCTGATTCTGATACTCCAGCGCCGCCGCCACAAATCCACGAAACAGCGGATGCGGCCGGTTCGGTCTGGACTTCAGCTCCGGATGCGCCTGTGTAGCCAGGAAGAACGGATGATCCTTCAGCTCGATCATTTCCACGATTCTTCCATCCGGTGAAATACCGGACAAGGTCATTCCGGCCTGTCGCAGCACATCACGGTAATCATTGTTGACCTCATACCGGTGACGATGGCGCTCATGAATCGTCTCCTCGCCATACAAGTCAAAGGCCTTTGTATCCTTTTCCAGAATACAGGGATAAGAGCCAAGCCGCAGCGTACCGCCGATATCCTCGATACCGTCCTGATCCGGCATCAGATGGATCATGGGATGAGTCGTATTCGGGTTCAGCTCCACGCTGTGGGCATCCTCGTAACCGATGACATGGCGTGCAAACTCGACGATAGCCATCTGCATACCGAGACAAAGTCCGAGGAAGGGAACCTGATGCTCTCTTGCATAACGGATAGCACTGATCTTGCCCTCGATACCACGGTCACCGAAGCCGCCCGGCACCAGGATGCCGTCGACATCCGCAAGATATTCCTCTGCATTTGCATCGTTAATCAGCTCGGAATCCACCCATTTCAGCTCAACTACCGAACGGCTGGCGATACCTCCATGCTTCAGAGCCTCCACAACGCTGATATAGGCATCGTGCAGCTGAATGTACTTGCCGACGATAGCGATACGTACCCGTGAAGTAGGATTGCGCAGATCCTCCACCATGGAGGTCCAGTCTGTCAGATCCGGTTCTGGACAGTCAAGGTGCAGACACTCACAGGCTACCTGTGCCAGGTGCTCCTTTTCCATAGCCAGCGGAGCCTCATAGAGGTATTCCACATCCAGGTTCTGCAGGACATGGGAGCTGGGCACGTTACAGAAGAGGGCGATTTTCTCCTTCAATGGATTGTCAAGGGGCAGCTCGCTGCGGCAGACGATGATATCCGGCCAGATACCCATTCCCTGCAGATCCTTTACCGAAGCCTGGGTCGGCTTGGTTTTCAGCTCGCCGGAGGCCTTGATATACGGAATCAGGGTGACATGGATCAAAATGGCATTTTCATGTCCGACGTCATGCTGGAACTGACGAATAGCCTCCAAAAACGGCTGGCTCTCGATATCGCCGACGGTACCGCCGACCTCGATGATGGCGATATGAGTCTCGTCTTCCTGATAATTGCGGTAAAAACGGCTCTTAATTTCGTTCGTGATATGAGGAATAACCTGTACCGTACCTCCGCCATAATCACCGCGGCGCTCCTTGTGCAGGACAGACCAGTAGATCTTTCCGGTGGTGACATTGGAATTCTTCGTCAGGGATTCATCGATAAAGCGCTCATAATGTCCCAGATCGAGATCTGTCTCCGCTCCATCATCGGTTACGAAAACCTCACCGTGCTGAACCGGATTCATGGTACCGGGATCGATGTTGATATAGGGGTCAAACTTCTGCATGGTCACCTTGTAGCCCCGGGCTTTCAGAAGACGGCCGAGGGAAGCAGCCGTGATTCCCTTACCGAGACCGGAAACGACGCCGCCGGTGACAAAGACGTATTTAACTGGCATGTACGTACCTCCTCATATAATAATATGGTTTCAATATTTTCCCAAAAATAAAATAACTAACTCATTATACGATGTGAGAAGAAAAAAATCCAGAAGAAAATGGGGCGCGGTTCACAAAAATTTTAGAAGTTCGCGTCTTGCGTTCTCCTTTTTCTCCCATTATAATGGAAGTGCTATTTTCAAGCAAAAAGTCTTGGGGATAGCATACAAGGAGGAAAAATATGGAAGAAAATAATAACCATTCCAACCGCCCGTCCGGAGGCGGGGATCACAATAAAAATCCAAAGAATCGTCAGAGTATCCTGATGTTTCTGATTATCGCGATGGTTGCCATCCTGTTCTGGAACTATATCGGCAGTATGGGAAACAGCAGTAATACCATCACTTATGACGAATTCATCGAGATGCTGGATGCGGGCAAGGTGGCTGAGGTAGAAATCAGCTCCAGCAGCCTGAAGATTACCTCAAAAGAGAAAGATGCCCTTGGCCGCGACGTCACCTATACGACCGGTCTCGTACCGGATTACCAGCTTCAGGAGCGTCTGGAGCGGGCAGGAGTTGAGTATTCCGCACCCATCGAGGATATGAAGGAGATCATCCTCTCTGCGGTTATCAATATTCTTTTACCCATCGTCCTGCTCTGGGGTGCGTTTGCCTTGATTATGCGCCGTATGGGCAGCGGAGGCGGCATGATGGGAATGAATGTCGGCAAGAGCAAGGCCAAGGTTTATATCGAAAAGGATACCGGTGTGACCTTTAAGGATGTAGCCGGTGAGGAGGAAGCGAAGGAATCCCTCCAGGAGGTTGTCGACTTCCTGCATAATCCGGATAAATATGCGAAAATCGGAGCAAAGCTCCCGAAGGGAGCCCTGCTTGTAGGCCCTCCCGGAACCGGTAAAACCCTGCTTGCCAAGGCAGTGGCAGGAGAGGCTCATGTACCGTTCTTCTCCCTGTCCGGATCCGACTTTGTAGAAATGTTCGTAGGCGTGGGAGCATCCCGTGTCCGCGATCTCTTCCAGGAGGCAAAAAAACACTCGCCCTGCATCATCTTCATCGATGAGATCGATGCGATCGGTAAGAGCCGTGACGGCCGTCTGGGCGGTGGCAATGATGAACGTGAGCAGACCCTGAACCAGCTGCTGGCAGAGATGGACGGCTTCGACAGCCATACCGCCTGCCTGGTACTGGGCGCTACAAACCGCCCCGAGGTTCTTGACCCGGCGCTTTTGCGTCCCGGCCGCTTTGACCGCCGTATCATCGTGGATCGTCCTGACCTGAAAGGCCGTGTGGACATCCTGAAGGTTCATTCCAAAAATGTCAAAATGGATGAAACCGTAGATTTGGATGCGATCGCCCTCGCGACCAGCGGAGCCGTAGGTTCCGACCTGGCCAACATGATCAATGAGGCTGCCATCCTGGCAGTAAAGAACGGCCGTCAGGCTGTATCCCAGAAAGACCTCTTTGAATCTGTCGAAGTCGTTCTGGTCGGTAAGGAAAAGAAAGACCGTATCATGAGTAAGGAAGAGCGCCGTATCGTATCCTACCATGAGGTAGGACATGCCCTAGTCAGCGCCCTCCAAAAAGATGCCGAGCCGGTTCAGAAAATCACCATCGTACCCCGTACCATGGGAGCTCTTGGCTACGTGATGCAGGTTCCGGAAGAAGAAAAATACCTGAATACGAAAAAAGAAATGGATGCCATGCTGGTAGGCCTCCTTGCAGGTCGCGCGGCCGAAGAAATCGTCTTCGATACTGTTACCACCGGAGCAGCCAACGATATCGAAAAAGCCACCCGCATTGCGAGAGCCATGGTTACCCAGTACGGTATGTCTGAAAAATTCGGCCTCATGGGACTCGAAGTTCAGGAAAACGAATACCTGAACGGCCGCACTGTCATGAACTGCGGCGATGCGACCGCAGCCGAAGTAGACACCGAGGTTATGAAGATCCTCAAAGATTCCTACGAGGAAGCAAAGCGTCTCCTTTCCGAGAACCGTGAAGTCATGGACAAGATTGCAGACTTCCTGATCCAGAAAGAGACCATCACCGGCAAGGAATTCATGAAGATCTTCCGCGAAGCCAAAGGCCTCCCCGATCCGGATCAACCCGCGGAGGCTCCGGAGGAACCGACCCCGTCCCTGAAAAGTGACGAGGAAGTCGATACCCCGACAACCATACAGAACAACGAACCAGAAGCATAAAGCAACACTTTAGAAGACAGGCCAGTGCAGGAAAATTATTTTCCTGCACTGGCCGTCCGCATAAAGAGGATCCTATCCCCATGCAATTCAACATCGAAGAAGAATTAAAAAAACTCCCCGGCAAGCCCGGCGTCTACCTCATGCACGACGAGAAGGACGCGATCATCTACGTAGGCAAGGCCATCTCCCTGAAGAACCGCGTCCGCCAATACTTCCAGTCCAGCCGCAACAAAGGGCCTAAAATCGAGCAGATGGTCACCCATATCGCCCGCTTCGAATATATCATCACCGATTCCGAGCTGGAGGCGCTCGTCCTCGAGTGCAATCTGATCAAGGAGCATCGTCCCAAATACAACACGATGCTCATGGACGACAAAACCTACCCATACATCAAGGTGACGACGGGTGAAGCCTACCCCCGTGTCCTATTTTCCAGATCCTTAAAAAAAGACAAAGCCAAATATTACGGTCCCTATACCAGCGCGGGTGCCGTCAAGGACACCATCGACCTGATCCACAAGCTCTACAAGATTCGTACCTGTCACCGGGTATTGCCAAGAGATATAGGAAAAGATCGTCCCTGCCTGAACTATCACATCCATCAGTGTGATGCGCCCTGCCAGGGCTATATTTCGCAGGAAGAATATGGAAATAACATTGCTAAGGTTCTGGATTTTCTGAATGGAAATTACAGTCCGCTTCTGAAGGAGCTGGAAGAGAAAATGCAGGCAGCCTCGGAGGCAATGGAATTCGAAAAGGCCATTGAATACCGGGAGCTCCTTGGCAGTGTCAGACAGATTGCCCAGAAGCAGAAAATTACAAACAGCGATATGGAGGATAAAGATATCATCGCCATGTCAGCGGATGGTCAGGATGCCGTGGTGCAGGTCTTTTTTATCCGCGACGGCCGCCTCATAGGTCGGGATCATTTCTATCTGAAAACCTACGACGGGGAGCCCAAAAGTGCCATTCTGGGCAGCTTCATCAAGCAATTCTATGCCGGAACCCCTTATATTCCGAAAGAACTGATGCTGGAATGTGAGGTGGAGGATCAGAACCTGATCGAAGAGTGGCTGACCGCCCGCAAAGGTCATCGGGTGTATTTGCGCATCCCCAAAATCGGTGAAAAGGAAAAGCTGGTCGAGCTGGCGAAAAAGAATGCCTCCCTGGTTCTCGGCCAGGATCGGGAGCGCATCAAGCGAGAAGAAGGGCGCACCATCGGTGCGATGAAGGAGATCTCCGAGATCTTAGGTCTGCCCGGGATTCACCGGATCGAGGCCTTCGATATTTCGAATACCAACGGCTTTGAATCGGTAGGCTCGATGGTCGTCTATGATCATGGGAAACCGAAGCGCAGCGATTATCGCAAATTCAAGATCCGTACCGTAAAGGGACCGGATGACTATGCCAGCATGCGTGAGGTGCTGACTCGCCGCTTTACCCACGGCCTGGAAGAAGGCAGCAGGCTAAAGGAAAAAGGGAGCCCGGAGGAGATGGGGAGCTTTACCAGATTCCCGGATCTATTGATGATGGACGGCGGCCGGGGGCAGGTCAATATTGCCCTGCAGGTTTTGGAGGAGCTTGGGCTTTCTATCCCGGTCTGCGGTATGGTCAAGGATGACAACCACCGGACGAGAGGGCTGTATTTTCATAATGTGGAATTGCCCATCGACAGAAACAGCGAAGGCTTCCGCCTGATTACCCGCATTCAGGACGAGGCTCACCGCTTCGCGATCGAATATCACCGTTCTCTTCGAAGCAAGGAGCAGGTGCATTCCGTCCTGGACGATATCGAGGGCATCGGACCGGCAAGAAGGAAGGCACTGATGCGCACATTTCAGTCCCTGGAAGCCATCCGGGAGGCGGATATCGAGACCCTCGCAGCAGTGCCCTCGATGAACCGGAGCAGTGCAGAAAAAGTATGGAAATATTTCCACTGAGAGAAAGGATAAGCCTTGTCCGTGCCATAAATAGCGTGCTATAATGTAATTATTCTGAACAGTTGTGAAAAATGAAAGAGAGAGGAAACTGATATGGGAAGTGTACAAACCGTAGACATCTTGCTGATGGTAGAAAAACTGAAGCTTAAAAATCTGACGCCGGACATCGATCTGACCGGCAGAAAGCTGGCATCTCCGGAGATCAACCGCCCGGCCATTCAGCTGTCCGGTTATTTTGAGCATTTTGCGACAGAGAGAGTCCAGATTCTGGGCTATGTGGAATATACCTATCTGCAGAGCCGGAGCGATGAAGAAAAGAAGCCGATCTATGAGAAATTCTTTTCGAGCAACATTCCCTGCGTGGTTTATACCTCCCGTACCGAGCCGGAGCCCTATGCGCTCGAGATGGCCAATAAATACAAGGTTCCGGTTTTCTATTCTGACAAGAAAACATCAAATTTTATGGCAGCGATCATCGGCTGGCTGAATGTGCAGCTGGCGCCCCGTATCTCGATTCACGGAGTCCTCGTAGACGTATATGGCGAGGGTGTGCTGATCATGGGCGAGAGCGGCATCGGAAAGAGTGAGGCGGCGCTGGAGCTGATCAAGCGTGGCCATCGTCTGGTAACCGATGACGTGGTAGAGATTCACAAGGTCAGCGACGACACACTGGTAGGCCGTTCTCCGGAGATTACCAAGCATTTTATCGAGCTTCGTGGTATCGGTATCGTAGATGTAAAGACGCTGTTCGGTGTAGAGTGCGTCAAGGAGACCCAGACCATCGATATGGTGATCAAGCTGGAAGACTGGGATAAGGATAAGGAATACGATCGTCTGGGAATGACCGAGGAGTATACCGAATTCCTGGGCAATAAGGTAGTCTGCCATTCCCTTCCGATCCGCCCCGGCCGGAATCTCGCCATCATTGTCGAGACGGCAGCAGTCAACAACCGTCAGAAGAAGATGGGCTACAATGCAGCGCAGGAGCTTTACCGCCGCGTACAGGAGAGTATGGCAAGAAAGAACTAAGATGTACTCTCGGAGTCTTCGAGAGTACATTAAGAGATTTGGGGGAAATCAGGAATGAAAAAATATTGCTTTGGGGCAGATATCGGTGGAACGACGATCAAGCTGGGACTTTTTGATGCAGACGGCATCGTTCTGGATAAATGGGAGATCCCTACAAGAACGGAAAATGAAGGTGCAGCGATCCTGCCGGATCTGGCAAAGACGATTCTGGATAAAATCGAGGAGAAAAAGCTGACGCGCGAGGAGATCGCCGGCATCGGTGTAGATGTGCCGGGACCGGTATCGGCGGACGGCAGCGTGCCCCATACCGCAAATCTTGGCTGGGGCTACAAGGCTGTGACAAAGGAGCTTGGCGAGCTGACAGGACTTCCGTGCAAGGCAGGCAATGATGCAAATGTCGCAGCCCTCGGTGAGATGTGGCTGGGAGGCGGAAAAGGACATGCGAATGTTCTGATGCTGACCCTCGGAACCGGTGTCGGCGGTGGCATCGTCATCGACGGACAGATTCTGGTAGGATCTCACGGAGCAGGCGGTGAAATCGGCCACATTCATGTAAAGGACGGCGAAGAGGACTGCTGCGGCTGCGGAAATAAGGGCTGCCTCGAGCAATATGCTTCAGCTACCGGAATCGCGAACCTTGAAAAGAAGTGGCTGGAGAAGAGCCAGGAGCTATCCGTCCTTCGGGAACGGGAAATCAGTGCGCGTTCTGTCTTTGATGCCGTAAAGGAAGGCGACGCCCTGGCAAAGAAGATTGCAGAGGAGTTTGGAGCGTGCCTCGGAAAAGCCATCGCGGGGATGACAGCGATCCTGGATCCGGAGATTATCGTCATCGGAGGCGGTGTATCGAAGGCAGGACCGGTTCTTCTGGATTATATAAAGAAGGATTATCAGGAAGCTGCATTCAAATCGACGAAGGAAACTCCCTTTGCCCTGGCGAAGCTTGGCAATGATGCGGGCATCTACGGCTGCGCAAAGCTCATCCTGGGATAAGAGATTTTGTGCAATTTACAGAAAATTCGACCTGATTCCGCAAATATTTTGGAAGGAAGCATGGCTTGACATTTCTTTCCTTACGTAGTAGAATCAGTTCAACAAATGAAAAACGCAGAAAATACTAATGATAACAAAGACGTTACCAATTCCCGTGGTAACGTCTTTTTCTATATTACAGGGCAACAGGCCCTATCTCTCCCTTTTATTTTATTCGACCTTGCGGTTGCGCTCTCCCGGCGCAGCCGGACAAGTCGAATACCCAGTCTAAATTTCTAAAAATCCCCACAAATGCGAAAATGTATCTATTTTGTGAATAAATTATAAAAAAACTGTAAAAACAGCAGTTGACAAAACATGCAATGCGTGACAAAATAAAAACGAAGTTCATATGGTCGGCAATATGTCGTGCAAGGTAAGTTTGAACCATTGTTCAATTAAAAGGGAATCCGGTGAGAATCCGGAGCGATCCCGTCACTGTAAAAGCTCATACAGCATTAAGATGTAAAAGATGCTGTAAATGTCCGGGCAAAAAGCCACTGGAGGATACTCTGGGAAGGTGCCCCTGACATCAGGCTTTAAGCCAGGAGACCTGCTTATCTTCGTATTTTAAGAGAGTTCTTGCGGTAGACAGGATGATTCTTACTTTATAACGTGGCTTTTGCGTAGGGGTAAAAGCAGCGTCTCTTTAAGTGGGAAGAAGTCGGATGCAGATCCGGCTTTTTTTGTATAATAGGAAATTCCGGGGAATCCCCTATTACAAAAAAACATTAGCGCACTGGGTTGGATAACTTTTTTAGATGAGCTGACGAAGGAACAATAATATATTTATCATAGCTGCTCAGATGCTGAACAGTTATCTCTTAAAAAGAAAGGAAGCAACAATGAGAATCGCAAAGAAATGTATCACGATGTCCCTGGCTGCAGCCCTGCTGTTGTCCGGCTGCGGCGGAAGCACAGGCAGCACTGATTCCGGATCCAGCGCAAGCAGCTCCGATAAAAAGGTTCTGACCTTCGGATGTCAGATGTATACCGATGGTATCGTAAATACCGTTACCGACGAGAACGGTGGCTGGAATGCGATGCGTTACGGTATCACAGAGGGTCTCTTCAAGTTCAATGACAACATGGAGGTTGAGCCCTGGCTGGCAGACAGCTATACTGTAAATGACGAGCATACCGAGTGGGTCATTACCCTGAAGGACGGCATCAAATTCTCCGATGGCTGCGATCTGACACCGACGAAGGTAAAAGAGTGCTTTGAGTACTTAAAGGAGATGGGTCCCAGCGGTTCCGCAAAGCCCCAGAAGTATTTGGAGTTCGAGGCAACCATCATTGCGGATGACGAGGCAAATACCCTGACCATCCAGACCACACAGCCCTATGCAAACCTTCCGGGACAGCTGGCACATCCGACCATGGCGATCGTCGATGTGGCAGATACCGAGAACTTTGATAATGGCACCATCGGAACCGGTCCTTACATGATCGAGACCTTCAACGGCGTGGGTGTCGGCTACGATCTGGCAGCAAACCCGAACTACCGTGAGGATGTTCCGTATGATGAAGTGAAGCTGATGTACATGGGCGACGCTTCCGCGAAGACCATGGCTCTGCAGAGCGGCCAGGTAGACCTGGTAGAGAATATCACGAACGTATCCGATATCCAGGATTTCAAGGATAACCCGGATTTCACCGTAGATATCGCTTCCGGTGTACGCTGCGGCTTCAGCTGGATGAACTTCGACGGTGTGCTGGGCAATAAGACCCTGCGTCAGGCGATCCTGATGGGTATCGACTATGACACCATCTGCCATTCTAAGACTATCGGAGATCTGTATACACCGGGCTTCTCCGTACTGCCCTCTACTCTGACCTATGGTTATGACAAGCTGACCAACCCGTATTCCTACGATCCGGAAGGAGCGAAGAAGCTTCTCGATGATGCTGGTATCGTAGATACCGACGGTGACGGCATCCGTGAGCTCGACGGAGAGAATATTAACCTGCACTATGTTTCCTATGAGAACCGTCTGCTGAACGACTTCTCCAATGCGCATATTCAGTATCTGGCTGAGATCGGTATCGGCTGTACCGCAGACTATGGCAGCTCCGATGACCAGTGGAGCAAGCTGGCAGCAGGAAACTATGATTTCAATAACAATAACTGGATCACGGTAGGAACCGGCGACCCGTACGCATATATGGCAAACTGGGCAACCGACACTACCTACTGCGGATATTCTAATCCGGAGTATGATGCCCTGTTTGAGGAGCTCAAGAGCGAGATGGATCAGGATAAGCGTGAGGATCTGATTTTCCAGATGCAGCAGATTCTGATCGATGACGCAGCAGTTCTGATTGACGGCTACTACAACTCTTCCATGATCTACTCCAAGAATGTAGGCTATGCTCACATTCATACAGCAGATTACTACTGGCTGACCACAGAGATTACTCCGGCTGAGTAATAGAAAGCTATCGTAACGATTCACTAACATATAGGCTGCCCCCATCCGGCCCCCAGCGAGGTGGTTTCGGGTGAGGGGCAGCCTCATTTTTTAGCAAAGGAGCGAGAATTTTGAACAAGAAGCAGATCCTTCGTCGATTGGCGCAGATTGTCATCGTGCTGATCGGTATCAGTTTTATCACGTTCCTGCTGACCTATCTGTCTCCCGGCGATCCGGTTCGAAATATGTTCTCTGCGACCGGTGTGATGCCTACAGAAGAACTGGTACAGCAGACCCGGGATGAGCTGGGACTTAACGACCCCTTCCTGACACAGTATGTGCGCTGGCTGACCAACTGCCTGCACGGTGATTTTGGTAAATCCTACAGTCTGAATAAGCCTGTATTGGATCTTCTGGCAGCAAGACTTCTGCCGACCCTGAAACTGACTTTGATGTCCCTGATTCTGATGCTGATCCTGGCAGTTCCGCTGGGAGTGGCCTCTGCCCTGCATAAGGACGGACCGATCGACTACGTCTGTCGCGCCGTGACCTTCGTGGGCTGTGCGATGCCGAACTTCTGGGTGGGACTTCTTCTCATGCTGCTTCTTTGTGTAAAGATCCAGATTTTCCCGGTTATTGCATCGGGCGGTGATTTCAAGAGTCTGTTTCTTCCGGCCTTGACCCTGGCTATCGCCATGGCGGCCAAGTATACGAGACAGGTGCGTACTGCCGTGCTGGAGGAATTGAGCCAGGACTATGTCATCGGTGCGGAAGCAAGAGGTGTGAAGCGCTCTACTATTATCTGGGGAAATGTATTCCCGAATGCGCTCCTGCCCCTGATTACGATGCTGGGTCTTTCCATCGGAAGCCTTCTTGGCGGCACCAGTGTCGTAGAGGTCATTTTCTCCTACCCAGGCCTTGGTAATCTGGCAGTTACAGCCATCACATCCAGCGACTATAACCTGATTCAGGGCTATGTACTGTGGATGGCTCTCATTTACATGGTCATCAATCTGATTGTGGATGCATCCTATATCTATATCGATCCCCGGATGCGGCTGAAGAGGTAAGCATATGAAAAAAACGTTAAAATTCTTACGGGAACATAAGCAGTTTACATTTTTTGGCTTTCTGGCGATCCTGATTGTTCTGGCAGCGATTTTCGCTCCCCTTCTGACCGGTGGCGTGGATCCGCTGAAGGGATCCCTTACCGATGCGCTGGAAGCCCCCAGTAAGGCACATATTTTCGGTACCGATAAGATGGGTCGTGATATTTATACCCGTGTTATCTACGGAGCGCGGGCGTCCTTAACCTCCACCTTTGGTGTCGTTCTTTTGATTTTCCTGGTGGGAAGTGTGGTAGGTGTCATTGCCGGTTATTTTGGCGGCGTGGTAGATGCGGTTCTGATGCGTATCGCTGACATGATGCTGGCCTTCCCGGGTCTGGTACTTGCCCTGGCGGTAGCCGGTGTTATGGGTGCCAGCATTCGAAATGCGATCATCGCCATCGTGGCTGTCAACTGGACGAAGTATGCCCGTCTGGCACGAAGCCTGGTCATGAAGATTCGTGACCGTGATTACGTTTCTGCGGCGATTGTAACCGGTTCCAAGACTCCGTACATGCTGCTTCGCTACATGCTGCCAAACGCCCTGCCGACTCTGATCATCACGGCAGCTACCGACGTGGGAGGCATGATGCTGGAGATCGCGGCATTGTCCTTCTTAGGCTTTGGAGCAAAGCCGCCTACACCGGAGTGGGGCTATATGCTGAACGAGGGTCGTGCCTGTATGCAGTCCGCACCCTGGATGATGCTTTATCCCGGTCTTGCGATCTTTATTGTAGTCGTTGTATTTAACATGCTGGGCGATTCCATTCGGGATATCCTGGATCCGAGATCGGAATAGGAGGTGGGAAGATGCTGAAAATTGATAATGTAACGATTTCATATAAGAAGGTTCCCACAGTCGTAGATTTCAGTCTGGATATGAAGCCGGGGCAGATCGTCAGCCTGGTGGGTGAGAGCGGCAGCGGTAAGACTACGGTGATCCGTGCGGTCTTAGGCCTTCTGGCCGGAGGCGGAGCTGTCACAAAGGGTGACATTTTCTTTGATGGAGAGTCCCTGCTTTCCAAGACGCCGGAGCAGTGGCGGGCATTGCGCGGCAGCGACATTTCCATGATTTTCCAGGACAGCGGAGCCATGATGAATCCGACCCGGAAAATCGGAGCGGTATTCACAGAATATCTGCAGACTCATGAGAAGATTTCCAAGAAGGATGCCTGGGCGAAGGGCGAGGAGATGCTTGGGAAAATGCGTCTGCCAAGCCCGGATAATATCATGCGTTCCTACCCGTTCCAGCTTTCCGGTGGTATGCGGCAGCGTGTAGGTATCGCGATGGGTATGACCTATCAGCCGAGACTTTTGCTCGCTGATGAGCCGACTTCCGCGCTGGACGTGACCACGCAGGCACAGATTGTGCGCCAGATGATGGAGCTTCGGGATACCTACGGCACCGGCATCATCGTCGTAACTCACAACCTGGGTGTGGCGGCCTATATGTCGGATTATATCGTAGTAATGAAAAACGGACGAATCGAGGATCAGGGTGACAGAGAGCATATCCTGCATCATTCCGAGAATGAATATACCCGCAGTCTGTTGAGTGCGGTACCTTCTATGGGAGGGGAAAGCTATGTGTGAAAAAAATGAAGTGATTTTGGAAGCCAGGCATGTCACGAGACGCTTTCCGGCGTCCGGAGGCCGAACCCTGGTGGCCAACAATGATATCAATTTGAAATTTTATAAGGGAAAGACCTTAGGCCTGGTAGGTGAATCAGGCTGTGGAAAGTCTACCTTTATGCGCTTTCTGGTATCCCTGGATACACCGTCCGAGGGCGAGATTCTCTACCGCGGCAAGGATATCACAAAATTAAAGGGAGAGGAGCTGCGCCAGAACCGCCAGCATATCCAGATGGTATTTCAGGATCCGACCTCATCCTTCAATCCGAAGATGCGGATTCGGGACATCGTCTGCGAACCGCTCTTAAACTTTGGAAGGATCACGAAGAAGGAAAAGGACGCGGCCTGCCGCCGCCTATTGGAAATGGTTGAGCTGCCCGGAGACTTTGCAGATCGGTATCCCCACAATATGTCCGGCGGACAGAGACAGCGTGTAGCGATTGCCCGGGCTCTGGCTCTCGAACCGGAGATTCTGATCCTTGACGAGGCGACCTCTGCCCTGGACGTATCGGTGCAGAAGACGATCATCGAGCTGGTCGTAAAGCTCCAGAAGGAAAAGAATATTACCATTGGCTTTATCTGCCACGATATTTCCCTGATCCAGTCCTGCGCCCATGAGGTGGCAGTCATGTATCTGGGCAATCTGGTAGAGGTGCTTCCGGCCACGGATCTGGCAAAAAATGCAAAGCATCCGTATACAAAGGCTCTGATTGGCTCTATTTTCGATATCGGTATGGATTTTTCCAAGCCCATCGAGAGCATAAAGGGAGAGGCACCGAGCCCATTGGACGTGCCGACTGGCTGTCCGTTTCAGGGACGCTGCCCGTATGCAGGCGAGCGCTGCTCAGCCGAGATGCCGAAGCTTCGGACGATAGGAAACGATCACCAGGTGGCCTGCCATCTGTTTGATGAGGAGGAGAGATAGTGAAAAAGGCGATAAAAATCGCGGCTTTTCTTGTGCTGGCATTGGGACTATGTATAGCGATGGCCTGCGCAGGTGAAAAAGAAGAAATACAGACCCACAAGATCGGTGTGGTCGTATATGATTTAAAAGATGAACAGGTACAGGCCTTCCGGGAATATCTGGAAACCTATATCGGAGCAAATTTTGCAGATGTTGATTTTCTATATTCCTCGGAGGTAAACAGCGGCGAGGAGGAGATGGAATTTCTGCAGGAAGCTATCGACGCCGGCGTTGAGGGCATTATGGCCTTCAATACCTATGATCTGGAGGCAGAGGTGAAGCTGTGCGCAGACAATGGTGTATACTTTATCCGGCCATCCGGTACGATTGATCCGGAGGATCTGAAAAAGGTGGCAGATAATCCCTACTTCCTTGGCTTCTTTGGACCTGGAAATGAGATGGAATATCAGGCCGGCTACGACATGGCAGCCTATTTTACAAAGGAAAAGATGGGAGACAGCTACTTTATCGTAAGCGGAGGAGCCGCCTCCAATGTCATGCATGAAAAGCGAACCGAAGGCATTCTGGATGCGCTGCAGGAGAGCTATGGCGTCACCTTTGACAAGACAAGTGAGGAGCTGGCAGTCACCGAGGAACCGGTTCGCCTGGAGGCAGGAGATCTGAGGGTCTGCATCTTCCCAGGCTACATCGGTATTCCTGCCGTGGGAACCGAGGCTGCAGCAGAGTTTGAAAAGGATCCGACGGATGTGGTTCTGGGAGTCATTCCTCTTCAGAAGATCGCGTCATCCTTAGGCGATGCAAAGCTTGGTATCATCGACTGCTATACCGAGCAGAACGGCGAGCTCTTTAAAAATGGAAGCTTAAAATATCTCTGCGGCAAATACGAATCCATCATCGGGCCGGCGTTTGCGGCACTTTACAATGCGATGACCGGCTATGCGGAGGATTTCCGTGATGACGGACAGGCCTTTGCGATCCAGCAGGGCTTCTGGACTTCCACGGACTACGAGGACTTCCTTGAGAAGTATGAGCTTTCCTCCGGAATTACGCTGAATGCATACAGCTATGACGATTTGCTGGGTGTCTGCAAGGCGCACAATCCGTCGGCAACTCTTGATGATCTGAAGACACTGGCAGGAGCCTGGGATTTTGATTCTGCATTACAGAGAAGGAAATAAGACTTTATGAAAGAACACACACTGACCAGTGGAAATATAGGAAAGGGTCTGCTGTATTTTGTGCTGCCCATCATTGCGGGCAGCCTGATTCAGCAGCTGTATGTGACGGTGGATGCCATCGTGGTGGGACAGTTTACCGGACAGTTGGGACTTGCGTCCATCGATTCTGTTCATACACTGTTCAAGTTTCCGATCAATTTTATGAATGGACTGGCATCCGGTGCTACGATCATGATATCGCGTTATTATGGATCTGGTGATACCGAGGAGATGCATTGCTCTGTGCGGACAGCCTGCACGGTGGCATTGATTCTGGGTATCGTTTGCTCTGTCGGGGGCATTTTGCTGACTCCGGCGATGCTGAACCTTCTGTCCGTTCCGACGGAGGTTCTTGAGCAGGCCGGTGTCTATACGCGTATTTATTTTGCCGGAATCTGGTCCATGGTTCTTTACAATATGGCAGCCGGTGTGCTGAGGGCTTATGGAGATTCTAAGAGACCCTTATTTGTGCTGATTTGCTGTGCGATTGTAAATATCATCGGTGACCTTCTGCTGGTTGGTGTCTTTCATATGGGTGTCGGCGGTGCTGCCCTGGCGACGGTGATTTCACAGATTTTAAGCGTCGTGCTGACCTTTGAGCTTCTCAGACGTTCCCTTCATGTGGAAAAAACGGAGAAACCACTGTGGTTCCCGCATTTTTGCGCAGAGCATATGGCACAGATGCTGAAGCTTGGCATGCCGCTGGCTCTGCAGTCCATGCTCTTTCCGATTGCCAATACCATTGTGCAGGCCGGAGTCAATACGATGGGTACCGGCCCGATTGCGGCCTGGGGTATCTGTGACAAGCTGAATATGCTAATCTGGCTTATCGCGGACTCGATGGGTCCGGTCATGACTACATTTACGGCTCAGAACCTGGGGGCGAAGAATCATCACCGTATTAAGACAGGCGTCCTGACAGGAACTGCGATGTCTGTGGGAAGTGTCGCATTGATCAGTGTCGGCCTCTATTTCTTTGCCGGTATCCTGACGCCTTGGTTTGTATCGGCTGCCGATGCGGCAAAGCTTGCGCCTCTGGTCAGCACCTACAGCCGCATGATGGCGCCCTTCTTTTTCTTTTATGCCATCGCGGAAGCTCTGTCCGGTGCCTGCTGCGGAACCGGAGATACCTTAAAACCGATGGTGACGACCCTGCTTGCCATCTGCCTGCTTAGGGTTCTGGGCATCCTCTTTGTCCTGCCGTCCTATGGCAGCATGGAATGCATCGTAGCGATCTATATCGCATCCTGGATAGCAGCGGGGCTTGCCTTTCTGGCTCTCTGGAAGTATGATGCAAGACATATAAAGGGTGAAGCCTGAATAAGTACAGATTTTTGCGTGTGAAATAAAAACCCCAGAAAAGGGAGGATGCCAGGCAGCGGTTCTGCCTGGCATTTATTATGAAAAAGTTTATTCAAAATAGGATAGTAAGCTTGTTTAGGTATTGCTTTATCTTATGAGGTCATTATAGGAATGGAAAATGAATTCGATATGAGCATGAATTGAACGTTTTTTAAAAGAAATATGAATAAAATATGAACGTCCCACATGGAAACATATTATTTTGTGAAAATGTCTGAAAAAACAGAAAAATATCGGAATAAATTTTATAAGATATAAACATTGACAGATTTGGGAAAGTCTGCCTATAATATTTAGCATATCAAAGGAGATTTGGAAGCGGATGATTCCGCGCCCCAAGTCTCCTTTTTTTATCTTCGAGGGAATTTTACTCCGGAGCCCGAGAGGATGCGTTAACTGTTCACCCTTTGACCAGTTATAAGAAGAGGAGGTTATGTTATGACACAAGAAATACTGACAGCTGTAGACGGTCAGCTTTTCGCCGTCTGGTTCCTGATTGGAGCCGCCCTGGTATTCTGGATGCAGGCAGGCTTTGCGATGGTAGAGGCAGGCTTTACCAGAGCAAAAAATACCGGCAATATCCTGATGAAGAACCTGATGGATTTCTGTATCGGAACTGTTGTCTTTATCTTAATCGGATTTGGACTTTTATTGGGCGAGGATGTGGTAGGCCTTATCGGAAAGCCCGGCTTTGATATCTTTACAGCCTACGAAAATTTTGATTATTCGAACTTTGTGTTCAACCTGGTATTCTGTGCGACGACAGCGACCATCGTATCCGGTGCCATGGCAGAGCGTACCAAGTTTTTATCCTACTGTGTATACTCCGGCATCATTTCCGCACTTGTATACCCGATCGAGGCGCACTGGATCTGGGGCGGCGGCTGGCTTGCACAGCTTGGTTTCCATGATTTCGCCGGTTCCTGCGCCATCCATATGGTAGGCGGCTGCTCAGCGCTCATCGGCGCCAAGCTTCTCGGACCCCGTATCGGTAAATTTTCCAAGAATAAAGAAGGCAAGATTACAAAGGTAAATGCCTTCCCGGGTCACAACCTTCCGCTTGGATGTCTGGGCTGCTTTATCCTGTGGCTTGGCTGGTACGGCTTCAACGGAGCTGCCTGCACAAGTGTAGAACAGCTGGGCAGTGTATTTCTGACCACGACCGTAGCTCCTGCCATCGCGACCGTAGTTTGTATGGTATTTACCTGGCTTCGTTATGGAAAACCGGATGTATCCATGTGTCTGAATGCATCCCTGGCAGGTCTGGTAGCTATCACAGCTCCCTGTGACGTAACGGACTGCTTCGGTGCTATTGTCATCGGTGCAGTAGCCGGTCTTCTGGTTGTATTCGGTGTGTGGTTCCTGGATTATGTTCTCCGGGTGGATGACCCGGTTGGAGCAGTAGCCGTTCACTTTATGAATGGTATGTGGGGAACCATCGCAGTTGGTCTCTTTGCTACTACAAGCGCTCCGGGAAATGATACCCTGACCGGTCTTTTCTACGGCGGCGGCTTTGGACTTCTTGGAAAACAGCTTCTCGGTATGGTTTGCGTTCTGGCATGGACAGCCGTGACCATGACGATTTTCTTCCTGCTTATCAAGGCAACCATCGGTCTTCGTGTCAGCGAGGAAGAGGAAATCGTAGGTCTGGATTCCTGTGAGCATGGACTTCCGTCTGCATATGCCGGCTTCAGCATCATGGATATCTCCAATACCATGACGATGGATGTCAACGAGAATACCAACCTGGGTGCGGACGAGTACGGTGCAGCCTCAGAGGTACAGAAGAATGCGGCAGTCAAGGTGGTACAGACTCCGGTATCTCCTACCGGTATCTACAAGGTATCCATCATTGCGAAGCTGTCCCGCTATGACCTCTTAAAGAAGGCCATGAATGACATCGGTGTCACCGGTATGACGGTAACTCAGGTTATGGGCTGTGGAGTCCAGAAGGGTGCCGGTGAGAAATACCGTGGTGTCGAGATGGATGCAACCCTGCTTCCGAAGGTAAAGGTCGAGGTTATCGTCGGAAGTATTCCTGTAGAGACTGTCATCGAGGCAGCCAAGAAGGCACTGTATACCGGACATATCGGAGACGGTAAGATCTTTGTATATAATGTAGACAAGGTCGTAAAGGTAAGAACCGGAGAGGTTGACCTGGACGCCCTGCAGGATGTTGAATAGGTAGAATAGAACGAAAAAAGACTCCCCACGGTGGGGAGTCTTTTTTATGTAATAGGAAATGGCCAAGGCACATTCTTTTTATATATTTTTCTGATAAGACATATAAAACATATTGACAAACTAGGAAATATAGATTATGATAACCGAAAGCTTGAAACAAACAAAACAATAAACCTGTTAGGAATTGGAAACGAAGAAAATGATTAACGAAACCCGCCTGCTGGAAAATTTCATAAAGCTGAGCAAACCGGACAGCGAGTCCTTCCATGAGAGACAAATCGGAGAAATGTTGAAGGCAGAGCTTGAGGCTCTGGGACTGAGCGTCCGGACAGATACGACGGACCCGAGTTACCTGAAGGAGCATCCGGAAAGCTGCCCGAATCTTTATGGATTTTTGAAAGGCAATTTGCCGGGAACGCCCATCCTTTTTTCGGCTCATATGGATACGGTGGCACCGGGGAAGGGAAAGGCTGCGATGCTTACAAAAGAGGACAGAATTGTCTCGGAAGGCGAGACGGTTCTGGGTGCAGATGATATCGCAGGACTCACCTCGATTCTTGAAGCCCTTGCAGCTATTCGGGAGGAAGGAATTCTACACCGGGATATCGAGGTTCTCTTTACGGCAGCAGAAGAGCCCTTCTGCGAAGGCAGTCGTTTTCTGAACTATGAAATCCTGAAGGCGAAAAGTGGTTATGTCCTGGATTTGAACGGAGATGTAGGAGCGGCCTCCCTAAGTGCTCCTTCGATTCTTTCCTTTACGATTACGATAAAGGGGCGGGCAGCCCATGCAGGCTTTTCACCGGAGAGCGGCATCAACGCTTTGAACATTGCCGTCCAGGCTCTGGCAGCCCGAAAGACAGGTCATGTGGACGATGAGACCACGCTGAACTTTGGAACGATCCACGGCGGAACCGGGAAAAATATCGTACCAGGTGAGGTGGTGCTGGAGGGTGAAATCCGAAGCAGTGACCATGAAAAAGCCTTAAGACTGATGGAACAGGTAGAGAGAGCCTTTACCGAATGTGCGAGAAAGGCCGGAGGGGTGGCCTACTGTTGCAGCCGGGAACATATCAGAGCCTACCGGATCCCGGAGAATGAAGAGTGCGTAAAGAGGTTTGAAAAGGCAGCAAAAAGCATCGGCATCGAAGAGCCTGTTCTTACAGCTACCTTCGGCGGCAGCGATGCAAACCGACTGAACGCCCATGGAATTCAAACCATCGTCCTCTCCTGCGGGATGGAGGAGGTTCATACGACATCTGAATATATCAAACGAGAAGAACTGTTAAAGTCAGCCAGCCTGACCTACAGGCTGATGACATTAGAGGAGGAAATAGAAGATGAAAAATAGATGGATAGCAGCAGGCCTGACAGCAGCATTGACACTTTCTCTGCTGAGTGGCTGCGGACAAACCGGAAGCCTGAGCGAGACAAAAGAAGAGAGCACAGAGGTGACCAGTACTGACACAGAGAGCACGGCGAAAAATACAGCAGACAATGGAACGCTGAAGGTATCCTTCCTTCCGGGCAATATCCGCATCGCCATCAACATCCTGGCTCTTGAGAAGGGATATTTCGAAGAAGAGGGTGTCACGATAGAACCGGTGAATATCTCCGGACAGGAGGCATTGACCGCTATCGCCGGTGACGGGGATCAGGTCGATATCCTGAATGTAGGCTTTGTGCCGGATTTACAGGCCATCGGATCCGGACAGGATATCACGGTAATTGCCGGAACCGCTGTCGAGGGCGGTGCCATCATCGCAAAGAGTGGTGAGGAGAGCAAGTATCAGTCAGCAGATACCGTGATTGACCTGGATGCAATCACAGGAGCAAAGCTTGGCTTTGTGAGAAACGAGTCTTCCTGGGTAGTGACGAGACAGTATCTGCTGGATCAGGGAGTATCGGAGGAGACCATTGCCGCGATAGAGGCAGAAGAGGGCGGCAATATTTCCTATTATTCAGATGAGACCTCAGTCGCTCAGGCAGTACAAAAGGGTGAGATCGAAGTAGGCTTCCTTCCTATGGAATATGCTCTTCTCTACGGTGATGCCTATGATCTTTCGGTAGTGACTACAGCCGGAGCGCTGCAGGAGAATTATGTATGCTGCCGTGAGGTGACTTCCTCCAAACGACTGGCAGAAAAATACGATTCCTTTGTGGCCTATGAGAGAGCCAGAATCCGGGCCTTTGAATATTACAAGCAGGGCGAGACAGATGAAGCCATCCGGCAGGATGTGATCGATACGGTCGCAAATTATTCCGGAAAAGAAGCGGATTATGTAGAAACCTATCTCTACGGCGGCATCACGAAATATGCGACCGATCCGAATACGGCCGGTATCGTAAAATACGTAGAAGCGGCATCGAACTCCGGACTTCTGGAGAGCGCCGGCATCGACTTTACAGACTATGATATCACACAGAATATCGATACCTCGGCCTATGAGGAGGCACTGACCTCCCTGGCAGAAGAAAACGGGGAGAATAGCTTCTATCAGGAGCTTTTGACCCAGTATCAGGAAGACAATCAGTAGGAGGAAGAGAAAGATGAATGCTTGTGCACTTTCACCGGAAAAACTCGGTATTTATACAGATGAGGAGGCCGAACGCCACGCAAAAGAGGTAGGCGTCGACCCGAGACCCAAGGAGACAAAAAGCGAGATCGATGAGCGGGGAGCTTTTATCCGCCAGCCAAATGCCTTTACAAAGCCCTTCGGGGATGGAGAGGATGACCTGCATGCGGAGGCAGACCGCTATGCCATCTACTGGGCGCACGGCTGCCACTGGTCAAACCGGCCGGTGATCGTCCGGGATATCTTGGGACTGCAGGAAATTCTTCCGGATGCAGCGACAACCTCCTCCGGAGAAAGCAATATCTATGGACATGGCTTTGCGGATCAGCCGGAACATAAGGATCCGATCTGCGGTGCCTATTTTCTGAGCCAGTTTTATAAAAATGCTGACCCGGAATTCAAAGGGAGGGCGACGACGCCTTCCCTGGTAGATAAAAAAGAGAAGAAGACGGTAAACAACGATTATCAGCGCCTGACCAATTATATCGAAGTACAATTCCGGAAGTTCCAGCCGGTGGACGCGCCGGATCTCTATCCGGTTAAGTATCGAAAAGAGATCGATGAATTCAACGACTGGCTCTTCCCGACGATCAACAACGGACATTACCGCATGGCCTTCTGCCAGTCCTGGGAGGCTTACGACGAGGCATATCAGGATTTCTTCGATGCCATCGAGAAGCTGGATAAGCGCCTGGAAACAAACCGTTTCCTCTTCGGTGATTACATTACCGATTCAGATATCCGCCTCTATGTCACCCTGGTTCGCTGGGAGACCAGTTATTATCACAATGTCGGACCGATGAAGAAGCGGATCCCGGAATATAAAAATGTCTGGGGCTATGTAAAGGATCTCTTTGCTCTGCCGGTATTCCGGAAGTATACCTTCTTTGAATTCCCGGAGAATGACACAAAGGGCATTTTTGCCAGCTTCCCCAAGCGCATCGCAGCGCAGGTGCCCTATGACAGACTGTGGGCAACGGATGGTGAAAGAAAGGCTCTTTCTCAGGATCCGGAGCATGTATACAAAAAGCATCCGGAGGGAGAAACGGTGGAAGATTACCAGTCGGTCATCAGCTGGTCCAAGTGGAATGCAAAGGAGCAGGCAGAGCGGAATCCCATGGTGCGCACTCTTTCCCGGGACGCCTCTGTGAATCCCATTGCATCAAAACTTCGTGATTAAACGCTAAGGTATAAAGGAGCCAAGGACATGCATAGAGAAAATACACAGGAACCAAAAATCCGGATCCGGGATGTCTCCTTCGATTATATCGATGGAAAAGACAACTTTCCGGCACTGGAACATATAGAACTGGATATCTATCCGGGTGAATTTGTCTGCATCCTCGGCTCCTCAGGCTGCGGAAAGTCCACCCTTTTAAGCCTCCTAAATGGCTTAAATAAGGCAAAATCCGGAGAAATTCTTTTAGACGGGGAAAGGCTGAAGGGTCCGGGACCGGATCGTGCCGTGGTCTTTCAGCAATATTCCCTCTTTCCCTGGCTGACGGTTAAGGGAAATATCCTTTTTGGTATCCGTCAGAGCAAAAAAGGCTACACAAAGGCCGAGCGGGAAGAAAAGCTGCAGGGCTATCTGCGAAGCGTAGGACTTCTCGGAGCAGCAAACCGCTATCCGAGTCAGCTGAGCGGTGGTATGAAGCAACGCGTCGCTGTCGCGAGAGCATTGGCACTGGAATCCGATGTCCTGCTTTTCGATGAGCCATTTGGAGCCATCGACCCGGTTCTTCGCCAGGAGCTGCAGGAGCTGGTATCAAAGCTTTGCAGCGAGGAGAAGAAGACAGCGGTCTTTGTCACCCATGATATGGAGGAAGCGATTCTTCTGGCTGACCGGATCGTGGTCATGGAGCCGGGAAAAATCAGTCAGATCATTGACGTCGATCTGCCAAGGCCGAGAAAACGGGAAAAGCTGGCCGGAACCTTACATTATGAGGAGCTTCGCCGCAAACTCTATTCCTGCTTTTATGCCTATGTTGAGAAGCATATTGATGCGGAGGTGGTGCTGTGAAAAAGAAGATTTTTCCGGCAGGATTCGGAATCGAATACGGCTTGAATGCCCTTTTACTGGCAGGCAACCTTCTGCTAACCCTGCTTTTTCCATATTTTACCAGCCACAAGGCTTATTATGACAGTCTGGCTTATATCATCGTTCTGGTACTGATTTTTGGAATTTATAGTATAAACCTCTATCGTACCGGAAAAAAGAGTCATTCCGACATTACCCTGCTGCTCTTTTTGTTTTTACTGTTCTGGGAAGTCTCTTATAAGACCGGCCTGGTACACAACGATCTGCTGATTCCGTCCCCGGAAGGCTTATTTCATGTCTTTGTGGAAAAGCCCCAGGAGATTGGAAGTGATGTTTTGGGTTCCCTATCCCTCTTGTTTTGGGGCTTTCTGCTGGCCGTGGTATTCGGAACGGTCTTGGGCATGCTGGCGGGCTGGTTTGCCCGGATTCGGGAGGTGCTTCTTCCGATCTCAAATGTAATTACCTTAATTCCGCCGATGATGTTTGCCGCCTACCTCATCATGATCTTTTCAACCTTCCGACAGGCAGCGATCGCCGTGATTTTCTTTGCGGTATTCTGGCCTACCTTCCAGGGGACAGTCGCAAAGGTAGGACAGATAGACCCTTCCATCGTCGATGCGGCGAGAACGATGGGCGTCGGGACAGGAGGCATGCTTGTGAAAGTCATCCTGCCCTTCTGCCTGCCGGAGATCATCCGGAGCATTTCGAAAAGCCTTCGGGGTGCCTTTATGTGTCTCTCCGGTGCAGAGATGCTTGGAATGAACCTAGGCATCGGCTACTTCGTTGAGAAATACAAGGCTTTTGCGGACTATCGCTGCGTGTTGGCAGGCATCATTACCGTCGGTGTCATCACAACCGTGATCGATGTGGCTGTGCATAAGATCGAGACAGCAGTGATTCGATGGGAGTAAAAAAATGGAAGCTAGAAGAGTGAAAGAAGAATGGGAGCGCGCCGGTGTCTATTACATTCGGACAGAAGCCATGGTGCAGGGGTTCGACCTGCCGCTTTCCGGTGAATTCGCGGATGATACACCGGAAAGCCTCTATATTCTGGTTCTGGATGACGATGGAAAGCCCCTAAGTACGAACCGTCTGCATCCGATGCCGGAGCGTGGCTTTGTGAAGATTGAGCGCGTGGCAACGGTACGCGAGGCGAGAGGACGGGGAGCCGGAAGACTCGGAATCGAGGCTGCAGAGAGCTGGGCAAGAGAGCTGGGATACCGGAAAATCGTTATTACAAGCCGTGAGGAGGCGGTGGGCTTTTATGAGAAGCTTGGCTACCGGGTGCGGGAGGATATGAATCCGGATACCCTGGAGAAAAAATCGAAAGAGGATCCGGATGATGAGAATCGGGATCCCCGCTTCCGCTGCGTATATATGGAGAAAGAAATGGGAAAAATTTATCACGGAATAGAAGAATTGATTGGACATACACCGCTTTTAGAGCTGCATCGCTATCAGAAAAAGAAGGGTTACCAGGCACGCATTTTAGCGAAGCTTGAGTTTCTGAACCCTGCAGGATCCGTAAAAGACCGGGCAGCTCTCGGAATGATTCTGGACAAAGAAAAATCCGGAGCCTTAAAGCCGGGCAGTACGATTGTGGAGGGCACCTCCGGCAATACCGGTATTGCCATCGCGGCCATCGGAGCAGCCAGAGGCTACAAGGTAAAAATCTGTATGCCGGATGATGCCTCCCTGGAGCGGCGCACGCTGATTCGTTCTTATGGCGGAGAAGTGATTCTGACTCCCGCTGCAGATAAGATGGGAGGCACAGGTAAGGCAGTAGAGGCTTTGCTTGCTGAGGATAAAGAAGCGATTTCTCTGGGACAGGGCGCCAATCCGGCCAATCCGCTATCTCATTATGGCAGCACAGGACCGGAGATCTGGGAGGACACGGCAGGTCAGGTAGATATCCTGGTGGCGGCCTCCGGTACCGGCGGAACGATTTCGGGTACCGGACGATTCTTAAAGGAACAGAATCCGGAGCTTCGCATTGTAGCTGTGGAGCCTACCGGCAATGCAGTTTTAAACGGCGGACAACCTGGCCCCCATAAGATTCAGGGAATCGGCGGCGGACCGACCCCGCCGGTGACGGATGAGTCCCTCTTTGACGAAGTGATCGATGTGACGGATGAGGATGCCTATGAGACAGCCAGGGAGCTTCCGAAGGTGGAGGGCATTTCCATCGGGATCTCGGCAGGGGCTGCGCTATGGGCGGCAAGACAGCTGGCAGAGCGGGAAGAAAACCAGGGGAAGACGATCGTCGTACTCTTCCCGGACAACGGAGATCATTATCTTTCCGGTGATCTATACGAATAAGGAGAACAAGCTATGGGTTATGCCATTGACACGCGATGTATACACGGAGAAGGACACAGCTGTCCGGATGGAAACCAGGCCATCAGTTATCCCATTTACCAGACAGCCTCCTTCTCCCATCTGACCCCGGGTCACAATCCGAGTGGCTTCGATTATTCCCGGGAATCGAATCCGACCAGAGCTTATCTCGAGGAGACGATAAGCTCGCTGGAGGGTGCGTATGATACGATCGCCTTTGCCTCCGGCATGGCGGCTATCAGCACAGTGTTTGAATATTTTAAGCCCGGTGACCACATCCTCTGCGGGGAAGATCTGTACGGTGGCGCAGTAAGGCTGATCGAGCAGGTCTGCCGGAAAAATGGTTACGAAGTGGAATGCGCGGACACGACGGATCTGGATGCGCTGAAGGCAGCGATAAAGGAGAATACCAAGGCGATCTATTTCGAGACACCGACGAATCCGATGATGCATAGTACGGACATCGGGGCGGTAGCCGAGCTTGCACATGAGGTGGGAGCACTCGTGATCGTGGACAATACCTTTATGACGCCTTATTTTCAAAATCCGCTGAAGGAGGGCGCGGACATCGTGGTACATTCCGGTACGAAATATCTTTCCGGTCATAATGACACGGTCTGCGGTTTCCTGTGCGCTGGAAATCAGGAGCTTGCCGACAGGTTCCGACTCCTCTCGAAGACTACGGGGGCGACCCTTGGACCCTTTGAGTGCTGGCTCTGCCTGCGGGGGTTGAAGACTCTGGCTCTTCGCATGGAGCGTCATAAGAGCAATGCAGAGGCTGTCAGCCGGTGGCTTGGAGAGCAGAGCATCGTAACAAAGGTATATTATGCGGGAAGCGGTATGATTTCCTTTACGGTAAGGTCTTCGGAAATAGCGGTGGCGGTTTTGAAAAACATCCGCCTGATTACTTTCGCAGAAAGCCTTGGCGGCACGGAAAGCCTCTTGACCTATCCGGCAGTTCAGACACATCCCGATGTGCCGCAGGAACAGAGGGAGAAGCTTGGGATTACCGATACCCTGCTTCGATTGTCGGTGGGAATCGAAAATCCGGACGATATCATAGCGGATCTGAGGCAGGCATTTGAAAATGCGGAAAAATAGAGGATAAAGAAAATGGCGGAAAGAAATCTGAATTTTGATGAAATCGTGAATCGAAAGGGTACCAAATGCCTGAAATACGATTTTGCGGTAAAACGGGGATATCCCGAAGACGTATTGCCTCTGTGGGTGGCGGATATGGATTTTCGAACCACCTCCTATGTGGAGGATGCGCTTGCCGAACTGGCTCATCACAATATCTACGGCTATACGAATACTCAGGACGGAGACGGCTTTTTCGAGGCAGTCGCAGGCTGGATGAAGCGGCACCATGACTGGGAGGTTAGGCCGGAGTGGCATGTCAAGACGCCGGGGGTCTGCTTTGCGATTGCAAATGCCATCCGGACAGTGACGGAGCCGGGAGACGCAGTGCTAATCAACCAGCCGGTTTATTATCCTTTCAGCAGCATCATTCTCCAAAATGGCAGAAAAAGGGTGAGCTCAGATCTCGTATGTGCGGAGGACGGCAGCTATTCCATCGATTTTCAGGATTTCGAGAAGAAAATCGTAGAGAATCAGGTAAAGCTTTTTATCCTCTGTAACCCGCACAATCCGGTGGGACGGGTATGGACGAAGGAAGAACTTCTGAAAATTGGAAATATCTGTAAAAAATATGGCGTGATCGTTTTCAGCGATGAGATTCATTTTGACTTTATCTGGAGCGGAAAGCATCACATTTTTCAGGAGGCAGATCCGGCCTTTGCGGACTTTACGATAACAGCCACCGCCCCCAGCAAAACCTTCAATCTGGCAGGCCTCCAGCAGTCGAATATTTTTATTCCGAATGAAAAAATCCGAAAAGCCTTCCTTCATCAGTATCAGGTATCCGGTCTGGATGAGCCCAATGCCTTTGGAATCGCAGCCACCCAGGCGGCTTACAGCTATGGTGACGAGTGGTATGAGGCCATGAAAAAATATGTCTGGGAAAATATTTGCTACGCGAAAAGGTTTATCGACGAGCGCATCCCGGACGTCAGGATGAAGCTGCCGGAGGGAACCTATCTGTTCTGGCTGGATTTTAGAAAGCTGGGACTAGATGCAGACGAGCTGGAGAAGCGTATCATCCACAAGGCCGGTCTGTGGTTAGACAGCGGCCGCATCTTCGGAGCATCCGGCGAAGGCTTCCAGAGAATCAATGCAGCGTGCCCGCGAAGCACCCTCTTAGAGGTGCTGGAGAGAATCGAAAAAGCAATGAAATAATGATGAAAAAACTGCTTGTAAAATACAGGCAGTTTTTTTTGATTCATAGGAAAGTCTTTTACATAAACTTTACAAAACCTGCGAACATCCTTTACCTCCTCTTGATAAGATGCTAACAGAAACTGCGAGAAAAATTTACCTTTAAATAGTAAAATCGGGAGGATACAAGGGATGCAACACGTAGAAATGCTGTTTCGTTTTATCGGTGGTCTGGGAATGTTCCTGTACGGCATGAATGTTATGGCAAACGGTCTGCAGAAATCCGCAGGCGATAAGATGAAACATTTATTGGAGTTTCTGACCAGAAACCGTCTGATGGGAATTCTGGTAGGAGCCGGAGTGACGGCCATTATCCAGAGCAGCTCGGCTACCACGGTTATGGTAGTTGGCTTTGTAAACGCAGGCTTAATGAATCTGACCCAGGCCGTAGGCGTCATCATGGGAGCGAATATCGGTACCACCGTGACAGCCTGGCTGGTATCCATGAGTGAGTGGGGAGCCTTTTTGAAGCCGGAATTTTTTGCCCCGCTGCTGATTGGAATCGGAGCCTTTCTGATACTCTTTTCGAAAAAGGAAAAGATCCTTGATATCAGTGAAATTCTCATCGGCTTCGGCGTGCTGTTCATCGGACTGAGTTTCATGTCCGAGTCCATCACACCCTACAGGGACGCGCCGATTTTCTCGGAGGCCTTCCGGGTGCTGGGGGGCAATCCCATCCTTGGCATACTGACCGGTTTGGTAGTTACCGCATTGATTCAGAGCTCCTCGGCTTCGGTAGGTATCCTGCAGACCCTGGCGGCCAATGGTCTGGTAAACTGGAGTTCGGCCATCTTTATCACGCTGGGTCAGAATATCGGTACCTGTGTGACGGCACTTCTGGCAAGCCTTGGAGCCCATAAGACAGCCAAGCGGGCAGCAGTCATCCATCTGCTGTTCAATACGATCGGAGCAGTGGTATTCGGCTTCGTCATGTTTATCCTGTTTACCATCAATAAAACCTGGGCAAATTCCCAGATCAACAGCGTCGGAATTTCCATATTCCACACGATTTTCAATATCACCAATACCGTTTTGCTTTATCCCTTTGGCAATCTTTTGGTAAAGCTGTCCGGTCTGATTGTGAAGGACGATGAGGAGGGTGAAACAGAGGAAGAATCCTTTGAACTTCCGCATATCGAGCCCCGTTTTCTGGAGACGCCTTCCTTTGCAGTAGAGGGCGCCTTGAAGGAAGTAAAGCGAATGGGCGATCTGGCCATCACGCATGTAGAGACGGTCTTTGAAGCAATCCGATCCGGCAGTCAGAAGCGGGTTGACAGGGCTGTTAAACTAGAGCAGAATATGAATGAATACGAGAAAAAGATGACGGAATATCTGACGGAGATCAGTAAGACCTCCCTGACGGATCACCAGCGTCTGATCATCAATAATCTCTTCTATACAGTCAGTGATCTGGAGCGTATCAGTGATCATTGTGACAATCTGGCAGAGCTGACCCAGACCATGATTCATGAGGAACTGCATTTCTCGATGGATGCCATGAAGGGCTTTGAGGAGATCGCGAGCCTTACGGTGGATGCGGTGAAGGCTGCCGTGCTGGCCAGAGAGACTGAGAAAATGGCCTATGTGCAGCAGGTGATCCAGATAGAAGACGAGATCGATGATCTGGAGGAGGATCTGCGGACGGAGCACATCAACAGACTTGCTCACAACGAGTGTTCACCGGCCAGGGGCGCCATCTTCCTAGATATGCTCAGCAACATTGAGCGGATCTCCGATCATGCAAATAATGTGGTAGGCTAC
>CAVHYN010000064.1:0-5151 GCA_963640245.1 Bulleidia sp. | reverse complement strand
CGGAGCGATAGATAACCTCTCCATCATCATAGCTTCCTGTTACTCTGTCATAATCGAAACGATTGATGGCAAGGGAAGCATTTTCATCCCGGGGGATGATCGCATAGAGATGGCCTGCCTTGCCGATGATTTGTGTCCAATCCATCGATGTAAAAAAGGGATACGCATACAAAAACTCTTCATTATTTTCTTCCATCCATGCAGGAAATCCTGTAGCAAAGCCTTCCTCAAAGAGACCGCCGACATAACCAAGATAAGCGATACCGATCACTGCATTGGCATCAACCAGCGTATCCCGTAAGCTCTGCAGCGATGTCTCACCATCATTCAAGCTATTCTTAGGCTTTATCTCCGTCGTCGTTTTCTTTCCAAAATTGACTTTGGAAGCCTTCTTTTCGCTGTCGGAAGTGGTATCTGTCTCTGTCTGCTCTATCGTTGTCTGCTCTGTCTTTTCTTTGCAGGCACCTGCGGGCAGCAGAAGAATCCCGCAGAGCATCAAGGTAAGTAATTTTTTTCCAGTTTTTTCCTTCATTGCTACCCTCCTCTTTTAGAATTTTCCGCTGCGTCCGGAGCCTCCGCCGCCGGATTCGCTGCTGCTACTGCTGCCGGAGCTGCTGCTCCTCTCGATTTTACGCCGCGTCTGGGTTCGATGAGTAAAGGTATCTGTATTCTCCGTCAGGTTCAGTTCGCCTGAGATATAGGTATCTGCCGTAGCCTTCTCTGCCACGTTATTCATATTAACCCACAGGAGCACCACTACAATCAGTGCAATCATAAGCGATCCACCGACTGCAATCATGAGCGGCACCACCGGGATTTCCCTCACCGGTTTTCCATTGGCTGCCCTTTCCAGATAATCCGCGCAGGTATTGATATAATCATCGAAGCCGCCGCTCCAGTCATCGTCTGCGAAATTGTCCAGGAAAACACCCTCCAGCTGCTCCTGTCCGTAGCTGTTGAAGGCATATTCGCACTGTTCGCCGTAGCAAAACATCGCCCAGTCCCGGTCATCCATACTAAGAAGCAGCATGATGCCGTTTCGGTCTTCGCCCTCTCCCATGGTATAATCATGGTAAATCGTATAGGTGGCCTCGTAGACTCCCTCGGAATTGATATCCCGGTAATCATCTACCGTCACCATATAAACCCCGACACCATATTTCTTCGAAACGGTCTCCGCCATCGATTCCAGGCGTGTATCCTCCCAGTCCGTCAGAAGATCTGCTGCGTCAGTCACATAGTAAAGCTGCGCTTCTGTCGTCTCTGCGGCTGCTGCATGGAGGGAAAGACCAAATAGAAGTGCAAGCATGAAACAGAAACTGTAAAGTTTTTTCTTCATCATCCACCCCTCCTTACCGCGCAAACCACAGAATCGCCGACACACTGACGGCCATCAGCGGTAGCGCCACAGCCACATAAATTCCCAGAGCCCTTAGCCCGCTCGACGGAAGCTTTCCCACCAGCTTACCAGTCTGTCCGTTCATCGCGAACATAAAATCCTTCCCCTGCCATTTTGTATTCAGGATCCAGACCGGCATCAGCGCATAATGCACCTTACCGCGCTCCAGAGTGATATTGTCCTGCACCTTGAAACAGGTTTCGTAGCCTACGACTGTATTTTTCACTGCCTCCTCGAAGGAACCGGCATAACGCTTATCCGCCCGTTCACGGCTCTCCTCGGCACTGACATCGTACTTATCTGCCAGAAAGCCCGGCAGGTAAGCGGTCGAAAAGGGCTTCAGCTCCCCATAATCATAGGGTTCGATGGAATCCATATAGTCATCCGGCATCTTGCTTGATCCATCCACAGGCACCCGCTCAAAGGCAATGGAACCGGCGCGCCGTATATCGAAGTGGTCGGTCTCGGTGACCTCATAATCTCCGGAATAATAGGTCTCGGATCGCGTTGCCTTAAAAACGATACTACCCTTTACGCCTCCGTCGAACATCCAGAAGGGAACGTAGATCCCCTTGATCTCCTTCAAGTGATTTTCCTTCTTGAAGGTACCCGGCAGCAGTGGTTTATTCTTATAATGTTTTTTCAGCGCCTTTATCGCATCCTCCTTATTCAGCTTAAAGGGAATGATAAAATCCGGCTTCAAGCCTCCGGCAAACTGCCCTGGCACAACAGTAGGATTGTCACAATAGGGGCAGGCCGTCGCTGCCGTCGTCGCATCACAGATCAGCTCGGCACCACAGGATGGACACGAATAGGTCTTCATCCCGTCTGCATCATTTCCCCAGTCCTCGCTCAGTCCGGACATATCCCAGTCGGCTTCCTTTGCTGCATCTTTCGCATCTTTCGCATCTTTCACTTCAGCCGCTTCTGCTGCTTTTTGCTCCTTTTCGGCATAAAGTGCCTCAATCTCCTCGACGGAATAGCTGGAACCGCAGTATTCACATTCCAGCTGTCCGCTCGCTCCGGTAAAATGGAGCGGTCCGGTACAGGCCGGACATTGATAATTCGTTACCTGTGATGGCATCTTACTGCCCCCTTTCTGTCTTAATGTACTCTCGGAATCCGAGAGTACATCTTATTCAGGCTCTAAGTAATAAACAGTCTCCTGCCGTTCTTCTGTATTTTGACCCTTACCTTCTTTTATTTCCTCCTCCGTATAGTAGGAGGGTGTATCGCTTACCATCTCCGACCAACCTGCGTCCAGCCAAAGCATCTCCACCTTCCAGGCAAACTGTTCCGAATCCAGATAGCGCAGATGATAGAAGGTATCATTCACGGTCGTTCCGATCTGGAGACCGCTGATCCGATCTGCAAAATCCGCTTTTACGATAATGACATCATCCTTTATCTCAAATGTAAAATCGTCTCCCAGATCGTAAAACTCAGCGTCGTAGCAGCGAAGCTCCATTCCGCTCAGGTCTTCACCGCCGTAATATAATTTCATGATTCCAGGTGTATAAACTGTCTTTTTTATCTGAAAGCTGTCGGGAAAGACGCTTGGCTCGGCATATCGATATACTGTCCGTCCTTTTAGCTGTCCGCAGGATGCCAAAACAAACGCTCCCGCCAGCAGATTCAGCATTGCCAATTTTCTGATTTTCATTCCGTCACACCGAAATACTGTCCGGCATCGCTTCTCCGTTCTCTATCAGAGGCAGATACCAGTCTGTATAATAGCTAGGCCATGAGTCCTCTTCTACATCATCCCAGAGCGTTCCCCAGGGTCTAAGATAAATTTCATACTTATATCCGTCTTCACCGCTCTCATACCAGCCCTCGATATAAATCGTATGCTCTGTTTCCATGAGAGCCGGATCAATGATCCAGTCTGCATGCTCCAGATCCATATCTGTAAATACGCCAGTCTCCGAATAGAGGGTTCCATACTCACCGGTGCCGTACTCACTCAGGCTCACATTCGTTCCCACCATCGGTTCCTCGCGGGTATAATCCTCATCCCAGAGCTCCATAGTTCCGTAATAGTCCGAATCGATGTCGATCGTTCCGCAGATGTCCCACCATAGTCCGTCCATGCCCTCGTAGTATCCTGTGGTACTTGTCATCGTCCACCAGCCGTACCAATCGCCGTTCCACCACTCTAACAGCGGATCATCCTCTTCCTTGGTCGACAGGTTCAGCAGATTTTTGCTCTTATTTGTATTGCTGCTTCCGGTTTCTGCAGCACCCGCTGTATTCTTTTTCCCGCAGGCGGTGATGCCAAAAAGCATCACCGCAGCGAGGGTCAGAGATAATATCCTATAACTTCTCTTTTTCATGAAATTCCTCCCTCCCTTATTGTTGTATAACTATTCAGAGCCTAACTTCCAACGGCTCCTCCGCAGAATTCGCAGCATCCGCTCGCATCCGGTGTCGTCGTCGCTCCGCAGAATGGGCAGGTCACAGCCATCTTGGGTGCCGCAGCGGAAGCTGCCTCGTCTCTGGCCTGAGCCCGTACCTGAAGCAGGGCATCGCGGATCTCCTGGCCCATCTCTTCATACTGCTTGTATTCGACGCTCGCGCGTACCTCTTCAGCATTGGAAACCGGCATACCTCCCATGCCGCCTCTCATAGGCGGTTTCATCGGTCTTGCTCCCGGACGCATCCCTTGCGGTCCATCCAACAGGGTCTCTGCATCGTTGTCTACCGAAGAATTATTCAGCCGGAACCGAATAACATTGAAATACGGATTGTTTACATTGATTTCGATATAGAAGTCGTAGGAATATGCATAACGCTTCGGATTGAAGCTCTGCCGCTTTCCTTCTGCATCCTTATACTCGATCTCATTCTTATTCTCCTCGATGTCCAGCTTACAGCCCGTGACATCGGAGAAGCTCAGAACGTCCGGATTCGCATCCTTCAGATCCCGGGCTGCCGTCACCATGAAGCATCCGGCATCCTCATCCAGCAAAACCTTCATATTTTCACCCAGGGTACGGGTGGTATGAAAGGCTGCTACCTTCTCCTGGTTTGCCTCCCGGTAGCTCAGCTGTTCGCCGATCTCAGCCACGGTGCTTTGCCGCCGGTCACTGAACCAGGGAGATAGCTTTATTGCACAGTTCTTGCACAGATTGCCGTCTTCCAGCTTTCGATTGCCCAGAAGGCCAATCTCTCCGCCGCAGATCGAGCATTCCTTCTTTTCAAATATTTTCCCAAAGAGTCCCATCTTCGACTCTCCTTTCTTTTTGCGTCAGCTCTTATGCTGCGTTCTTCATCTGAATAGCACCGTATACATAGAGGCCGGGCAAAATCAGATTCAGAATCAGGCTAGTTACGCTGAAGCTTCCGCCTGCTGCTACGGTGATAATCATCGATACGACACTCAGTATGGCAATGATGACGCCCCATTTTACGCAAGCGCCGGCCTTCTCCGGTGCCTTGCATGCGCCGAGACCCTTGATGCCTGCGATGAGTTCAAATACGGATGCCACGATGACCAGAATAGAGCCGGCATAGAGGAGTCCGGTTCCCTCTGCACTTCCTGCCAGGGCTGCCAGAGCACTGATACCAAGAACTGCAATAATGCCTGCGATGACAGCAAAAACGCCGCCGATGATCATAAGAATCGAAGTAACCTTTAAGAATTTCTGTCCTTTCATGTGTAATCCTCCTTTTTCATGTGTATGTTAGTTTTAGGGTAACTATTCAGAACCCCATTCGCAAAATCGCCTCTGCGAGGCTTTCCTTTTGCT
>CAVHYN010000063.1:0-16771 GCA_963640245.1 Bulleidia sp. | reverse complement strand
AGCAAAAGTAAAGCCTCGCAGAGGCGATTTTGCGAATGGGGTTCTGAATAGTTACCTCCTTTCAAAAAAATCTGCCTTATTGCATAGGAAATCCCCCGCCGGTGGCTTACGCCTCCGGGCGGGGGAATCTGTATTCCGATGGCTTTATGCCTCTTTCTCTCTTGTCTCAATCTCTTTTACTACGTCAGCGATGAAAGCATCCAGAGCCTTCGCTCCCTGATCTCCGGCCTCACGGCTTCTGACAGAGACAGTGCCCTCTTCCTCTTCCTTCTGACCTACGACCAGCATATAGGGAATCTTCGCCGTCTGGGCCTCGCGGATCTTATAGCCGATCTTCTCGGCGCGCTTGTCAAGCTCGGTACGGATACCGGCCTCGTCAAGCTCTTTGCGAACCTTTTCTGCGTAATCCATGTACTTATCAGAAATCGGCAGCACACGTACCTGCACCGGAGCCAGCCAGGTCGGGAATGCACCTGCAAAATGCTCGATCAGGATACCGATAAAACGTTCGATGGAGCCGAATACGACACGGTGGATCATAATCGGACGATGCTTCTCACCGTCTGCACCCACGTACTCCAGTTCGAAACGCTGGGGCAGCTGGAAGTCCAGCTGAATGGTTCCGCACTGCCAGGTACGGCCGATGCAGTCTACCAGATGGAAGTCGATCTTCGGACCGTAGAATGCGCCGTCGCCCTCATTTACTACATAAGGCATACCAAGCTCATCCAGAGCATCGCGAAGACCCGCGGTAGCCATCTCCCAGTCCTCATCGCTTCCCATGGAATCCTCGGGACGGGTGGACAGCTCTACGTGGTATTTAAACCCAAACATGGAATAGGTATCATTGATCAGAGCTACTACGCCCTTGATCTCATCCTTGATCTGCTCCGGTGTCATGAAGATATGTGCATCGTCCTGGGTAAAGCAGCGTACTCGCATCAGGCCATGCAGCTGACCGGACTTCTCATGGCGGTGTACCAGACCCAGCTCACCCACACGGAGCGGCAGGTCACGGTAGGAACGGGGCTCTGCAGCATAAACCAGAACGCCGCCCGGGCAGTTCATCGGTTTGATCGCATAGTCCTCACCATCGATGACGGTAGTATACATATTATTCTTATAATGATCCCAGTGGCCGGAGGTCTCCCAGAGGCTTCTGTTCAGGATAATCGGAGTAGATACCTCTACATATCCGGCCTTCTTGTGGATCTCTCTCCAGTAGTCAATCAGGGTATTCTTTAAGGTCATTCCCTTCGGCAGGAAGAACGGGAAGCCCGGTCCTGCTTCATGCATCATAAAGAGTCCCAGCTCCTTGCCAAGCTTTCTATGATCACGCTTCTTGGCCTCTTCCATCATGGTAATGTATGCTTCCAGCTCCTCTTTCTTCGGGAAGGTTGTAGCATAGAGACGGGTCAGCATCTTATTGTGCTCGTCGCCTCTCCAATAAGCGCCTGCCAGGCTCATGATCTTAAATGCCTTGCCGACATCCTTGGTGCTCCGAAGATGCGGACCTGCGCAGAGATCTACAAATTCACCCTGCTGATAGAAGCTAATCTCCGCATCCTCCGGAAGATCCTCGATAAGCTCTACCTTGTAGGGCTCATCCTTTTCCTTCATAAATGCGATAGCTTCCTCGCGAGGCTTGGTAAAACGAACGATCTCCAGATTCTCCTTGATGATTTTCTTCATCTCGGCCTCGATCTTCTCGAAGTCGTCGGAGGTCAGCGGAGTCTCAAAGTCCATATCATAGTAGAAGCCATCTGCTACGGAGGGTCCAATCGCCAGCTTTACAGTCGGATAGAGGCGCTTCACAGCCTGCGCCATCACATGGCTTGCGGTATGACGAAGTACGGACAGAGCCTTCTCATCCTTCAGGGTCAAGATATTCAGGCTGCAGTCCTTGTCGATCACGGTTCTTAAGTCTACCACCTGGCCGTCTACTTCACCAGCGACGGTCATGCGTGCCAGGCCTTCGCTTAAGTCCTGGGCAATCTCATATACGGATTTGCTTTCTGCATACTCCTTTACGGAGCCGTCTTTCAATGTGATTTTCATAATCTTCTCCTCCTGCGCCTTATGCGTTTTTTCCGCAGCACTTCTTGTATTTCTTTCCGCTTCCGCAGGGGCAGGGGTCATTACGGCCGATTTTGGGTCCCTTTACGATAGTATTCGACTTCTTCTGCTCCAGATACAGCTCGTGAAGCTTCTCCTCAGAGAAAATCTCCTTCCACTGGGGCAGCTCATAGAGCCAGTCTGCCTTTGCGTCTACCATGTTCTTGTAGAGCTTTTCTTTGTCGAACTTCAGGGATACGACGGTATCCTCCTCCATCTCCTCGATGGGGTTCGGCTCTACCAGGCTGTCGTTGATGCCATCGAGGAAGCCTGTCATGGTCATCACGCTCTGACCATACTTCTCTGCCAGCTCTTTTACCGTACCCTTTACCTCTGTATCCGGGTCTGTCAGAAGCTGCTCGTAGATGCCCTTCTCAATATTAAAATAGGTTGACCAGAATCTCTGGATATCTCCTTTATTTGCCTTCTCATTGTAGGCCATGTCACGCCACTGCTTTAATAATGCCATAGTTGCTTCTCCATCCTTTACTCTAAAACTGCTGTTCTTATCGGAACAGTTACTTCATTTTAATATACCAGTCAGGGGCGCAAAAATCAAGGACTAATCCTCCAGTTGTTCCATATATTCGGGCAGCTTTTCTATTTCCTCCAGGATGATCGAGGGCCGCTCCTCCCAGAACTCGCGGATGACACGTATCTCCTGCTGATGCTGCTCCAGTTTCTCCTGGTATTTCTCTTCGAAGGTTACGTCCTCATTTGCAGCCTCTTTCTCCGCTACCACCTGTACCTGCCAGAGAAGTTCTTCGTCCATTCCAGCCTCAATCTCCTGAAGCACTGTCTCCACATGTTCCGTAGAAAAGGCTCCGTTTGCATACTCTTTAAGGATAGCAGAAAACTGCGTTCGCACATCTTCCCGCTTCAAAAGTCCTTTCAATAAAGGAAATTCCTGTCGCCAGCCGGTACTCTCCTCGCCCAGGATCAATGCCAGAGGATGAGTGCTGTAATGCGTCTCCGCGATCCGCCCCATGCTCAAATCCAGATCGTAGAGGAGAAAGCGCCATTTTCCATCGGTTCCTGTTCCGCTATAATCATCCACATTGGAATACCAGCGGTAGGCCTTGCAATTGTTGTCCGGCCAGTCTACATTGGCTACAAACATTTCCACCGCACAGTACCGCAGAAAGTTATCGATATCTAACCGGCCGGCCAGCTCCTCGTAGATCCTATCATCCGTCAAATCATAGTGGTAATAAGACACGACTTCCTGCAAATCCTGCTTTGCCTGCTGCTCCTCCTCTGTCAGCTCCTCATCATCCTCCCGGAAGGGCTCAGCCATCCGCCATTCTCCCTCATCCGAATTGGCTTGATATATATTGTTTAAATACGTCTGGTCAAAATAATCCTCCAGCCACTCAAAGCCATAATATTCTCCATTGATCCATACCGAGGCTGCACGATATCTTGCGGTACACGGAAAGCCTGCGTCCGCCGCCAGCTGATTACCCAGCTCGTTGCGCAGATAGCCATATTCCTGATCATTTCCGTGATTACGCAGTACAGCCCGCTTAGACCATAGCGGTTCCTTTGCTGTAACTTCGGCCTCTGTATGCAGCTTTGTCGGAAACAGCTCTGTCAGAATCCTCTTTTCACCATATTGCTCTCTGGCTATCAGGCGAAGAGATTTTACATCCAGTCCCCGGGAGACACCTCCGTTGACCCGGATTCCCAGCTCCTGATCCAGAATCTGTGTTCCGTCCGGTTCCCACATTTCTACCTGAACGACCCGCTCTCCCGCGTCGCCGCGCACGTTGTAATTGGCCGGATCCCGGTTGCTGATCCACTCATCCGGGTGCTCCAGCACATAGTCATCCCGAAGTTTTCCCGTTACCAGAATTCCCTTTTCATAATCAAAAAGTCCCTCCGGATCACCGGTAATGGCCACCACCAAGGTAGAAAATCTATCTTTTACATTTTTTCCCAGAAAATAAGTCCTGGTATAAACATCCGACTGCACGCCATCCTCATAGTAGGCGACAGCCCGCACCGAAACTCCCTGACACTTCTCTCCCGCTTCCAGGTGGATCGGCTCTTCATACAGGGTTGCCTCTCTGGATGGCTCACTTCCATCCAGCGTATAATAAATTTCGGAATCCAAAAGCGTGGAAAGCTCAAGGGTTAAATCATCTTCCAGAAATCTTTCTTCCTCCGAAAAATGGATTTCCTGATTCCGATAGGGCTCGCAGGCCTTCGCCAAGCCTATCGCCAACACCAGCGCAAGTACGGTCAGACAGCCGGCCAGCCGTATCCTACGACTTTTCTTTTTCATTTTCTCTCCTCCTGTCTCCAAAGACACAGAGATTATTCTAAAATAGAGAAAAAAAGAAAAAAATAGACAGATCCGAAGATCTGTCTAAATATTTATCAACTACTCTACCTTTCCTTCCATCACATCTGCAAAGCTTCCATTTGCAGCGCGCATCAGATCCTCCGGGCTTAGTTCCATCTGGGAGCCTCTGCGTCCGCCGCTTACCATAATCTTCGGAAACCTTTTCGCGCTCTCGTCCAGCACTGTCGGAAACTGCTTCTTCATGCCGATACAGGTACAGCCGCCACGTACATAGCCGGTCAGGTCAGTCAATTCCTTCATGGGAAGCATCTCAATGGATTTCTCATGAACAGCTTTCGCTGCCTTCTTCAGATCCAGCTCCGCCTCAATGGGGATTACAAATACATAATGCTCTTTGCTTTTTGCTACGGTCACCAGCGTCTTGTATACAATCTCGTGGGGCTGGCCCAGCATGTCCGCCACGCTGACACCGTCATGGAATTCTTCACCGTCGTAGGTATGAACGGTATAGGGAATCTTCTTTTGCTCCAGGAGACGCATGGCGTTGGTCTTTACTTCTTTCTCTTTCTTTGCCATTTCTACTGAACTCCTTATGGAAGCCTCCTGTCATCCTTTCTTCGATGCCAGGTAGGCAGCTTTTCCCTCATCATACAGATTATTGCCCTCGCTGTCAATAATGACTACCAGCGGCATATCCTCCACGTAGAGCTTCCGAAGCGCCTCCGCGCCCAGATCCTCGTAGGCAATCAGCTCACATTTCTTGATGCATTTGGCCAGAAGGGCTCCTGCTCCTCCGATGGCTCCAAAGTAGACACCGTGGTACTTCTTCATGGCCTCTACCACCTCCGGAAGTCTGGCTCCCTTGCCAATCATGCCTCTGGCTCCCACGCTCATCATGGTCGGTGCATAGGCATCCATACGTCCGCTTGTAGTCGGTCCCGCGCTTCCGATGACCTGACCCGGCTTCGCCGGTGTCGGCCCTACATAGTAAATGGTCGCATCGGTGGGATCAAAGGGGAGCTCTTCCCCTCTTGCCAGAGCCTCGCACATACGCTTGTGTCCCGCGTCACGGGAGGTATAGATGGTTCCGGTCAGATAGACGCTGTCACCTGCGTGTAAGGTTTTCGCAAGCTCCTCGGTCAGAGGCAGCTGAATGTGTTTTTCCATCTTAGATCACCTCCGTCTTATGGCGCGTCACATGGCAGTTGATATTGACCGCACAGGGCATGCCTGCGATATGGGTCGGCATCGTCTCGATATTCAATGCCAGCGCCGTAGTCTTGCCGCCAAAGCCCTGAGGTCCGATGCCAAGCTCATTGATCTTTTCCAGCATCTCTTTTTCCAGGTCTGCATAATAGGGATCTGGGTTCGGCTCCTCGGTGCTTCGCATCAATGCCTTTTTCGCCAGCAGCGCACATTTGTCGAAGGTCCCGCCGATTCCGATACCCACGACCATCGGAGGACATGGATTCGGTCCTGCTGCCTCCACAGTCTCCAGGATAAAGCTCTTGATCCCCTCGATGCCTGCAGACGGCTTGAACATACGGATTGCACTCATATTTTCGCTTCCGAAGCCCTTCGGTCCTACCGTTATCTTAATCTGCTCACCCGGCACGATCTCCGTATAAAGCATAGCCGGGGTATTGTCGCCGGTGTTGCCGCGGCGAACCGGATCTTTTACTACGGATTTTCGAAGATAACCCTTGCCATAGCCACGGCGAACACCCTCGTCTACTGCTTCTCTCAGATCACCGTCCGTGATATGTACGTCCTGCCCAATCTCCAGGAAGACACAGGCCATACCTGTATCCTGACAGATGGGTACATGCTCCTCTCCCGCAATCTCAAAGTTCTCGATAATTTTGTCCAAAACCCCCTGGGCTGTCTCCCAGTCTTCACATGCTCTGCAGCGACGGATGGCTCCCTTGATATCCTCCGGCAGCTCTTCATTGGCTTTGATACACAGACGTTCTACCACATCTGTGATCTCGGCAGCCTTAATTTCTCGCATGATACTTCACCTCCATACTCGTAATATAGCACATCGTTTTTTATAAAACAATTCGATACATTTTATCAATTTATAGCTTTATCCTATAGAATCAATGCTTTATTTCGGCATGCCGAAGGTGTAATTCGGAAGCAGCATCGGAGATACCTCGCCCGTATGCAGACCGGCCTTCTCCAGTTCATCCGCATACGCCTGCAAATGATTCAGATTCATTTCTCCAAGCTCTACCTCTTTGCACTTGCGCGCCGCTGCCTTTCCGGCATTGCGGCCAAATACAATGATATCCAGCAGAGAGTTACCCATCAGACGGTTTCTTCCATGGATGCCGCCTACTGCCTCACCTGCTACCAAAAGATTCGGGATGGCCTTGGTGAAGCCCTCACCGCCGATCTCCAAACCACCGTTCTGGTAATGGAGGGTCGGATAAATCAGAATCGGCTGCTTACGCATATCGATGCCATAGTTTAAGAACATCCGGAGCATAGCCGGGATGCGCTTTTCGATGGTGCCCTCCCCGTGAATCATCTCGATCATCGGGGTATCCAACCAGATGCCATAGCCGGTCGGGGTCGGAACGCCCTTGCCTCTGGCGGTACATTCACGGATGATGGAAGCTGCGGATACGTCGCGGGTCTCCAAAGGATGCATAAAGGCTTCACCGTCCACGTTGATCAGCATGGCTCCTACAGAACGTACCTTCTCGGTAACCAGCGCACCGAAGATCTGCGCCGGATAAGCGGCTCCTGTCGGGTGATACTGAATGGTATCCTGATACAATAATGGTGCGCCTGCGCGGTAGCCCATGATCAGACCGTCCGCCGTCGCTCCATAATGGTTGGAGGTGGGGAAGTGCTGATAGTGCAGTCTTCCGGCTCCGCCTGTGGCAATGATGACAGTCTTGGCTCTGGCTACCTGGTACTCGCCGGTCTCCATGTTCTGAAGCACCGCACCTGCTGCCTGTCCCTTATCATCCTTAATCAGCTCTACGGCTGCGGTAAAGTCTACCACCGGAATCTGACGGTTCCATACCTCGTCGCGGAGTACACGCATGATCTCAGCGCCGGAGTAATCCTTGCAGGCATGCATTCTCTTTCTGGAGGTTCCGCCGCCGTGGGTGGTAATCATGCGACCATCCTTGTCCTTATCGAACATGACACCCAGATCATTCAGCCACTGGATCGCGTCCGGTGCTTCCATGACCAGCCGGCGCAGCAGCTCAGGTCTGGCTGCAAAATGGCCGCCGCCGAAGGCGTCGAGGTAATGCTGCTGCGGGGAATCATTTTCCTTATCCGCCGCCTGGATGCCGCCCTCTGCCATCATCGTGTTCGCATCACCGATCCGAAGCTTGGTGACCATCATCACGTTTGCTCCCGCTGCGTGAGCCTCGATGGCTGCAGACGATCCGGCTCCGCCTCCACCGATGATCAACACGTCTACATCGTAATCTACCTTCTTTAAATCAATGGGTACATTTAAAATCCGGCTGTTGGAATGAAGCAGGGTGCCAAGCTCATAGGGCGCCTTCTCGCCCTTGTTTGGCCCCACCTTGATCTCTTGGAAACCGTCTTCCCGGTAATCCGGATGAAATTCCTTCAGGAGCGCCTCTTTTTCCTCTGCTGTCATACGCCGCGGCTCCACACCGATGCGCGCGGCTCTTGTGGCCTCTACTTTTTTGATCGATTCCAGCATTTCCGCTATATACATAGTCCGCTCCCCTCCTATTTCTCAATCTCTCGGTTGTTGTACAGTTCCTTCATTTCCTCGATGGGCTTCTCCATGATCTGCTCGATCAGGTCGTCGAAATCGCCGTGGTGAATATCCTCCACACGCTTCGCCAGATGCTCCGCCTTCGGGGCAATGTATTTTCCGGTCAGTCTTCTGGCCAGCACGCCTACCATGGGATGGGAGATGCCTGCCGGGCAGCGGGAGGTACAGATGCCGCAGCCAATACAGTCGAAGGATTCCTCCGCGCATTTCTCAAAATCACCGCGCTGGGCATAAGCGATATACTGCATGACGTTCAGGGACTGGGGACAGCCCTTCGTGCAGGCATTGCAGCCGATGCAGCTGTAGATCTCCGGGTAGAGATCCATCATGACACGCTGCTTAGCACTGACCTCCTCGATGTCGTAGTTTCGCTTGTCTGCCGGGAAGAAGGGCAGGGTCGCGATGTACATGCCTTCCTGCACCTGGGTCTGACAGGCCAGACAGGTCTTCAGCTCGTTGTTTCCTTTGATTCTGTAAATAGTGGCACAGGCTCCGCAGAAGCCGTGGCGGCAGCCGCAGCCACGCACCAGCTTGTAGCCTGCGTATTCCATGGCTGTCATGATGGTAAGCTCAGCGGGCACGGAATACTTTTTTCCATAGAAATATACGTTTACCATTTCCTGCATGTTTTTATCCTTTCTCTACTTCGCAGTGCCAAGCTCGAAAAAGCTTCGCTTTTCCTCGCTTGTGGGCTTCGCCCTATGCAGTCCAAAACGAGAAGTCTGCGCACTGCTCATTGCTAATCAATACTCCGGCGGTAACTCGTCAATCTCGTCACATCTGAAAACAGGGCCGTCCTTGCACACGTATTTCGAACCAATATTGCACCGGCCACATTTCCCGATGCCGCATTTCATGCGCAGCTCCAATGTCGTATATACCTGGGTTTTGTTGAAGCCAAGCTCCATCAACCCAGCCAGAACGAATTTAATCATGATGGGCGGTCCGCAGACCAGTACGGTCTTATTCGTATCGAAGCCGATTTCCTTCAGATAGGAAGGGACAAAGCCTACGTGGCCGTCCCAGCCTTCCTGTTCCCGGTCGATGGTCAGGTATACATTGACGTCCGGGGTCTTCATCCAAACCTCCTGGATCTCCTTTAGCTGCACCAGATCGTCCGCAGAACGGGAACCATAGAGGATATCTACCGTACCGTAGTTCTCCCGGTTATCCAGTACATAATTGATGACGGAGCGTAAGGGCGCAAGGCCGATTCCTCCGGCGATAAACAGAAGATTCTGCTTCTTCAGCGCCGTCTCCACCGGAAAGGCATTTCCGTAAGGGCCGCGCACGGTGATTTCATCGCCTACATTCATACCATGCAGGTAATCAGTCAGGGAGCCGCAGCGCTTGATGCTGAACTCCTGATACTCTTTATTGGTCGGGGATGAGGTAATCGAGAACATCGCCTCGCCTACGCCCGGCACGGATACCATGGCGCACTGCCCCGGCATATGCTCGAAAAGCTTCCTGCCGTCCCGGCCTACTACGCGGAAGGTCTTTACATCTGGGGTCTCGGTGCGGATGTCTGTCACCACGCCGATCATTGGAATCAATGCGTCCGCTCTTGTATAATTTTCATGTCCGCCGCAGGTACATTCACTCATTTCCCTCACCTCCCAGTTTTTTGATGACTTTTACGATATTTAAGGATGACGGGCACTTGCTTACGCACCGTCCGCAGCCCACGCAGGAATACATGCCGTCATTATTGGCCGGATAGTAGACCAGCTTGTGCATAAACCGCTGCCGGAATCGCTGCAGCTGGCTGGTACGCATATTGCCATGAGCCATCATAGTAAAATCGGAATACATGCAGGAATCCCAGCAGCGATAATGCTGGATTCCGGCCTTGCCGCCGTCGAAATCCCGGATGTCATAGCACTGGCAGGTGGGGCACACGAAGGTACAGGTGCCGCAGGCCAGGCAGGGCTTATACATGTCCTCCCAGACCGGGGAATCAAAGAGTTCCATGGTATTCTCCGGCTTGAAACGGGATAAGTTAAGATGGGAGAGCGGAAGTTTTTCCATGATGGCGCGTACTGCCGCCTGCTCCTCTTCCACTGCTTTTTCGTCTGCTGCGTCTGCTTCTGTCAGCAGCTCTTTTACCCGGGCTGTCAGAGCCTCGCCCTTTTCTGTAAGATTTTTCCAATATAGCGTGTCGCCCACAAACCAGGTCTCCACATCCGCCCCCGGCTCTGCTGCATCTATATCGAAATTCTTGCAGAAGCAGGTCTCATCCGGCTCATGACAGGCCAGGGATACGATGGTGCCATGCTCTCTTCTGGCCGCATAGTAGGAATCCACCGGTTCGGTCAGGAATACATTGTCCAGAACCTTCACTGCTCGTACGTCGCAGGCGCGCATACCGAATACTACAAAGGGCTTGTTCTGAAGCTTCGCCGGATCGATGCTGACCTTGCCATTCTCATAACGGCTCTTGTAGAGTACCTCGCTCTGGGGGAAGAAGCAGTCCTTGCCGGACTTAACTGTCTTCAGCGTGTCAGTATCTACCACTGCATCTTCACTCCACAGACCATAATTGGTCTGACCTGCTTTTCGTACAGGGAGAAATAAGTCTTCGTTCGCACTGATAGCTCTAAAAAGCTCATTCAGCTTATGTTTCGCGATCTGATACATGCTTAATGTCCCCCTCTCGTCTGTACAATGCCTGGCTCCACGTCGTCAAAGGTGAAGTTCGTCAGCGGTCCTCTGGAATCTGTATCGGCTCCTGCCTGGTATTCGCCATAGAAGGTATCGATGTCCTTGATAAATTTCCGGTTCAGCAGATGCAGCGGAATACCCTGGGGACAGACTCTGCTGCACTCGCCGCAGTCGGTACACCGCCCCGCCACATGGAAGGCGCGGATAATATGGAACATCTGCTCTTCGAAGGTGTCAGCGTTGGCCTTCTGGTTGCTGTCGTACTGGCTGCTGTCGAAGACACATTTGCGGCAGCTGCAGGCCGGACATACGTTGCGACAGGCATTGCAGCGGATGCACTTGGAAAGCTGCTCCTGCCAGAAATGAAAACGTTCCTCCGGGCTCATAGCCTCCAGCTTCTCTACTTCCTCAAAGCGGTTACCCAAAGGACCGGCTTCCTCATCCTCGGCTGCGCCAATGAGCTCATCGTATACCATGTGCTTCTTCCCCTTGCAGACCTTGCACCGCTCCAGCAGCGCGTCCGCGAAGGGCATCTCTTTTTCCCCGTAAATGGTCTTAAACTTCAGTATATCCCCATCGATATCCACACTCTCGATACCCTTGATGCCCGCCTCGCGGATCTTCTCAGGCTTTAAGGTGCCCTGGCAGCCCACACCGATGACGTAAGTCTTTTCCCGGTCTATCCGATGCTCCTTGATCAGCTGGTTAAAGCTGTAGGTATCGCACGGCTTTAAAAATACGGCGGTTTTTCCATCCTGCTTCATGGCCTCGATGAGATATTTGCTCAGGTTCGCACCACAAAACGGATTGTATACAAAATTTCCCAGTTCCCTTTCATTATGGAAATAAGCGGGCTCTGGGTCGTAACCCATATCACCCTTTCTCCAGCCCAGAACCCGCGCTGCGGTTCCGTCTGCCAAAAGCTCTTTTGCTCTCTCGATTAACCCTTGCATCGCAGATCCTCCAATCTTACATTTTCTCCCAGTTCATGAATTTTCGCCACGAACTCGTTCATGGTCGCAGAGAACTTCACGCCCTCGGCTGCGGATACCCACTCCACTCTGGTACGGCCATTTTCTACGCCCAGATAATCCAGCATGGAGAACAAAAGGGTCATACGCCGTCTCGCGTAATAATTGCCGGTGGTATAATGGCAGTCTCCCGGGTGGCAGCCGCAGAGGATGACGCCGTCCGCGCCCTTCTGGAAGGCCCGCAGGATGAACATGGGGTTCACACGGCAGGAACAGGGCACGCGGATGATCTTCACGTCTGCCGGGTAGGCCAGTCGGCTGCTGCCCGCCAGGTCTGCACCCGCATAGGAGCACCAGTTGCAGCAGAATGCCACAATCTTTGGTTTGAATTCTGTATTTTCTACCTGCATATCGCATCCACCTCCGCAAGAATTTGTCTGTTTGAGAAGCCCTGCAAATCCATCGCGCCGGACGGGCAGGCTACTGTACAGGCTCCGCAGCCCTGGCACAGTGCGCTGTTGACCACTGCTACTCTTCTGGTCTCACGGATACCATGATCGTTAATCTCCTGCATCTCATAGGAAATCGCTCCGTAGGGGCATACCTTTTCGCAGGTAGAACAGCCATTACAAAAGATCGGATCTGCCTTGGCGGTACAGGGATTGGTTACCAGGTGATCCTTCGCCAAGAGGCCTACGACCTTCACGGCTGCGGCTCCGGCCTGCGCTACGGTCTCCGGAATATCTTTTGGTCCTTGGCAGACACCGGAAAGGAAGATGCCCGCGGTAGGAGACTCTACCGGACGCAGCTTGGCATGGGACTCAGTCAGAAAGTTATTCGTATCAATGCTGGCGGTCAGCATGGTCGCTATCTTTCTCACATCCGGGTTGGGCTCGATGGCTGTGGCCAGAACGACCATATCGGCCTCCATCAGAATCTGCTTATTGTCCAGAAGGTCTACGCCCTGTACCAGCAGCTTGTCACCCTTTGGCGCTACCTTGCCTACCTGCCCCTTGATGTAATGAACGCCGTACTCTTCCACGGCCCGGCGGTAGAACTCGTCGAAGTTCTTGCCCGGGGTACGCACATCGATGTAGAAGACGGTCACGTCCACATCCGGATACTTGTCACGAATCAGCATCGCGTGCTTGGCCGTGTACATACAACAGATCTTGGAGCAATAGCTCTTGCCCCGCTTATCCGCACACCTAGAACCCACGCACTGGATGAAAACCATAGATTTCGGAGCCTTATGGTCGGACATACGCTCCAGGTGTCCCTTGGTAGGACCGGCGGCATTCATGATACGTTCCAGCTCCAGGGATGTGATGACATCCGGGCTCTGGTTGTATGCGTACTCGTCGTATTGATCCAGCTTGATGGTATCAAAACCGGTAGCTACCACGATGGCGCCGTAATCCACTGTAATGATCTCATCCTGCTGTTCGTAATCGATGGCTCCTGCCTGGCAGACCTTGGAGCAGACACCGCATTTTCCGGTCTTGAACTTGGTGCAATGCTCGCGATCGATGACCGGCACATTCGGAATAGCCTGAGCAAATGGCGTGTAAATCGCACTCCTTGTATTCAGTCCCCGGTTGAATTCATTTGGCGCCTTCTTGGACGGGCATTTTTCCTGACAGACACCACAGCCGGTACATTTGCTCATATCTACACTTCTGGCCTTTTTGCGGATATCTACATGGAAATCACCCACGAAACCAGTGACCTTCTCCACCTCACTGTAGGTATAAATCGTAATGTTCTCATGGGCCGCTGCTTCTACCATCTTCGGAGTCAGGATGCAGGCGGAGCAGTCTAGGGTCGGGAAGGTCTTATCAAGCTGGGACATTCTTCCGCCGATACTGGGGCTCTTCTCCACGATATCCACCTGATATCCTGCCTCAGCAATGTCGAGAGCCGTCTGGATGCCGGCGATACCGCCGCCGATAACCAGTGCCCGCTTCACTACCTGGCTGGTTCCCGGGGTCAGGGGAGCGTTCAGCATAACCTTGGCAATGGCCGCCCTGGCCAGGATAATCGCTTTTTCTGTAGCTTCTTCCATATCTTTATGTATCCAGGAACAGTGCTCGCGGATGTTGGCAATCTCTACCATGTATGGATTGATGCCGGCTCGCTTGGCTGCCTGGCGGAATGTATTCTCATGCATTCTGGGGGAACAGGAACAGACCACGATACCTGTCAGGTGCTTCTGTTCAATGGCTTCCCGGATTTTCAGCTGTCCTGCCTCGGAACACATATACTGGTAGTCCTCTGCGTGAACGACGCCCGGCTCCTTCGCCGCTGCCGCTACCACACGCTGGACATCTACCGTCGCTGCTATGTTTGTACCGCAATGACAGACAAATACTCCTATTCTTTGCACTTTTCTTCACCTCCTGCTTATTTGCTGTATTTGCGGAACGCGCTGGCTAAAAGCTGCTGGGGCAGTTCCTCGTCGAGTAATTCGGGTACTTCGTTGGGACTTAAATAATTGCCGCCTCTCTGGCGGACTACCATCTGCCGCACCGCTTCGATGAGCTTTGCAGGCTTTACATCCCTTGGACAGCGCTCCACGCAGGCGAAGCAGGAAAGACATTTCCAGATGCTGGTGGAATTTAGGAGTGGCTCGATGTCGCCGCTCTCCACATAGGAAATAAACTGATGCGGACGGATATCCATCTCCTCGTAGGAAGGACAGGATGCAGAACACTTGCCGCATTTCATACATTTCCGGGTATTGACGCCGCTCATTTCGCGAAGCCGGTCTGCTTTCATCATATCAGTCTTCTGCATGGACTTCTCCTCCTTCCGCATTTTTCTCTGGAATCAGACCAAGCGCCTCGGCCAGAAGCTCGGTCAGGTAGGTCACCGGAAGCTTCTTTGCACTACCGCTGTTTCTCAGGTTATAGAGACAGAGAGGACAGGCGGTAATCAGCTCTTCCGCACCGTGATCTGCCGCGCTTTCCATAACCCGATCTACCATTTTTCCGGCCAAGGGCTTATCCTTTAAGGAGACGTAGCCGCCGCAGCACTCGTTTCGGAAGGGATAGACTACGGCTTCCGCACCCAGAGCACGGATAAAATCCTCGATGATGGTCGGATTCTCCGGATCGTCGAAGGCCATGATATCGCTCGGGCGAAGCAGCATACAGCCATAGTACGCACCGATTTTCCGGCCGGTCAGCGGATGGGTGACCTTCTCGCGGATGACATCGAAGCCCACGCGGTCACGCAAGACCTCCAGATAGTGCAGAACCTTTGTCTCTCCCTCATAGGGCTCTTCAAGCTTCAGATAGTTGTTCGCGCGGGTGCGGATATCCTCCACGTTCTGCATGTCGTCGTTCACGCGCTTAATCACGTGATGACAGGCGGAGCAGAGGGTGACCAGCTCCTGTCCTTTTTCCTTCGCGTCATTTAGCGCTCGGACTGCGGACAGCTTCGTGGCGATCTCATCGGATGCCAGCGGATAGACAGCACCGCAGCACTGCCACTCTTCGATCTCCTGAAGGGTAAAGCCCAAGGCTTCCGCCGACATTCTGGCATAGCGATCCAAATCCTGAGCTTTGTTCTTCAATGTGCAGCCCGGATAATAGCTGTAGACCATTTGACTACCTCCTTTTTTTTGTTATCCTTTGTGTATCGCATGTCTATTTGATAATTTTCTATCAATCTCATTCATTATACTATGCCGTTAAAGATTTAACAACCCCTATTTGATAATTTTTACTCAAACTTGTCTCGTTTTTTACCCAAAAGAGCGCCCGGGGCAAGCCCGGACGCTCTTTTTCTATAGGGTTGGTTTTATAGGTTTCGCTTTTTTCCTTAGTCTTCCTTCATAACATCGTCGATGAAGGCTCTTAAGACCTCTGCGGAATGCTCTACCTTTCCGCGCTCTTCGTCGGTCAGGGTAATCTTAATCGCCTTGGCGATTCCGTCCTCATTGACTACGCAGGGAATACTGATGCAGGAGCCCTCCAGGCTCTCTCCGTACTCTTTTCCGAGTACATGAGCGACCGGAAGTACCGTATTCTGGTTCTTCAGGATGGACTCTACGATACGGAAGGTAGACATAGCAATTCCGTCGAAGGTAGCTCCCTTCAGGGAAATAACGTCAGCACCGCCGGTCTTAGCCCTATTGGCGATATCTTCCTTTACTTCCTCCTTCTCCTTCTCATCCTCCGGCAGGAAGTGATCGATGGTCTCTCCGGCCACATTGACGCTGCTCCAGATAGGCACCTGGGTGTCACCGTGCTCGCCGAGGATATAGCCCTGGATATCGCGGATATCGACATTTGCACGCTCGCTTAAGAGATAACGGAAACGGGCGGTATCCAGAGAGGTTCCGGTTCCGATAACTCTTTCTGCCGGAAGTCCGGTCTCCTTCTGAATCAGGTAGGTATTTACATCTACCGGGTTCGATACTACGATGATCAGCGGGTTCTTTGCATACTTCATGATATTCTGCGCGATACTTCTCGCTACCTTGGTATTTACCTTGGCAAGCTCAAGTCTGGTCTGACCCGGCTTTCTCGGCACGCCTGCAGTTACAATGATGATCTTTGCATCCGCACATTCCTCATAGCCGCCCTGACGTACGCGTACCTGGCTGTAGAAGGCAGTTCCGTGTGAGATATCCAGTGCAGCACCCTTCGCACGATCTTCGTTCAAGTCTACCAGGACAATCTCTCCTACCTGTGCTTTCAGCATCAGGGTATAGCAGATAGTCTCTCCTACATTTCCAGCTCCAATTACTACGATCTTGTTTGATGTCTCATTTGCCATACTTTTACCTCACTCTTCCTCGTCCCAAACGTGATTTTTTCATAACTTTGACATTTTTTTATCAACCTATTGCATTATATCATGTACAATCCGAATACGCAAGAAGTATTTTCTATTTTTGTATTTTTATTTATACAATTCTTTTTCTGA
>CAVHYN010000062.1:5813-7742 GCA_963640245.1 Bulleidia sp. | reverse complement strand
ATAAATGGGACCTATAGGGCTCGAACCTATGACCCTCTGCTTGTAAGGCAGATGCTCTCCCAGCTGAGCTAAGATCCCATTTCTTTCTCGGTTTTGACTGGCTGTCTCAACCGACTTGCTTATTATAACCTTATAACCAAAGAAAAGTCAAGCACTTTTTTCAACTTTTTTTCATTTTATTTTCAAGATCGCCGAAACCCGCATAAATACTGGGTTTTTTGATCGAAAAAAGTTTCGGAAAAGTGCCTTTTTTTCGGATTGTACTGTAAAAAATACACTCTTCAGGCTTTTGCATACGCTCCGTCCCAGACAATACGCCGGTAATTTTTCTGATCGGTATCTCCCTCGGTGCTGATGCAGAGCACAACGGACGTTTCATCGAGTCCCAGTTTCTCCCGCTCCCCTGCAAGCTCGGTATCGCGCATCAGATGATACAGAAGTCCTGTGGTCACTGCCCCGCTTTCGCCGGAAATCACCTTGTCGTCTCCGGGCAGGGGATTTCCCAGTACCCGCATGCCGTCGGCCGCGATCTGATCCGGGCAGGAGAAAAAGGCGTCGCCATTGTGACGGATGACCTCCCAGCCTACCGTGCAGACCTCGCCGCAGCATAAGCCTGCCATAATGGAATCCAGATCTCCCTCTACCTTATGGAGTCGTCCATCATTTGCCTCAGCCGTCCGATACAGGCAGTCTGCCTGCTCCGGCTCCACATAGATAAGCTTCGGCATCCGTTCCTTATAAAAGCTTCGCAGAAAGCCGGTCACAGCGCCTGCCATGGCTCCCACGCCTGCCTGCAGAAATACGTGGCTCGGCGTCACATCGCCCAGGGCACGCACCGCCTCCAGAACCATGGTCATATAGCCCTGCATAATCCAAGTGGGAATGGTCTCGTAGCCCTCCCAGGCCGTATCCTGCACCAGAATCCAGCCTTGTTCTGCTGCCTGCTTCGCCGCAAAGCGAACAGTGTCGTCGTAATTATATTCCGTAATCTCCGCCTCCGCTCCCAGACGCCGGATATTCTGAAGCCGCTCCGCCGCAGATCCCTTCGGCATATAGACTACCGCTTTCTGGCCCAGATTTTGCGCCGCCCAGGCCACGCCTCTGCCATGATTGCCATCCGTGGCGGTCACAAAGGTAAAGCTGCCCTCCGGCACATGCGATGCCTCCTCCGGCGCAATTCCCAGACGCTCTCCGATGACCCTGGCCAGCGCATAGCTGCCGCCCAGACCCTTGAACGCATTGAGGCCGAACCGGAAGCTCTCGTCCTTCACATACAGCCCCTTCAGACCCAGATGCTCTGCCAGCCCTGACAGGCTTCTTAACGGCGTCGAGGCGTAGCCCGGGAGACTTTCGTGGAAGTAAAGCGCTTTTTTCGCCTCCTCCACACGAAAAATCTCCTCGTAGCGATTTTCCTTTTTATCAGAATGAAATTCCACCATCTGTACGCCCATCATTCTACTCCTTCACAAGCTCGCTTACCACATCCAGAAATACATTTGCGCCGTCCACCAGATTTTCGTCCGGCGTATATTCCTTCGGGTTGTGGCTGATACCTTTGACGCTCGGTACGAAAATCATGGCTGTGGGGCAGATGCGCGCCATCATCTGGGCGTCCTGACCGGCTCCGGAGGTGATTCTGCGGCAGGACAGCTTCCGCGCTGCGGCCGCCTTCTCCACCAGTTTCACGATGCCCTCGTCAAACAGCACCGGCTCGAAGCGCACCATGCGCTCGGTGGAAATCTGAACTTTATCTGTCTTTTTCAGTTCTTCCAGATAATCCTTCAACGCCTGCTCCTCTTCCTTCAGCTTCTCCTCATCCGGATTTCTGAGATCTACAGTAAATACCGCCTTGGAGGGAATGACATTCACTGCGTTCGGCTCCAGCTCCAGGGTTCCCACGGTGCATACGGTCTTGCCGCCGGATTTGTC
>CAVHYN010000062.1:0-5191 GCA_963640245.1 Bulleidia sp. | reverse complement strand
CCTGCCACCAGATCGCGGCCTGCCTTGTCCTCGTCCGTAGCCGCCACGCGGACTCTGCGTCCCTCCGCATCCTTTCCCACTGCGCCAAGGGCATTTATACGTCCCAGTAATCGTTCTGCCTGAATATTCATATGCTGTATCTCTCCATTTCTCTGTTCTATAGCTGAAGATGCTGCAAATCAGTGAAGCTCCGGCCAGTAGTCCTTATTAGCTTCGATGAGGTCATCCAGAATCTTCTTCGCTACCGTTGCACTTGGCACGGTCTTGGACAGCGTCAACGCCTGCCACAGCTTCGCGTAGGAATGCTCGATCCACGCCTCAACTACCAGCTTCTCCACCGCGTTCTGTTCCTCCATCATACCTTTCTGGAAGGTCGGGATCTTGCCGATAGACAGGGGCTCATAGCCGCTTGTGCCTACCAGGCAGGGAATCTCTACCATGGCATCGTCAGAAATATTCGCGATAGCTCCGTTATTTTCCACAATCAGAAGCATTCTCTCCTTGGTGTTGAATGCCAGCGCATGTGCCAGATCCACGATGAAGGACGCATGGTTCTCGTCGCTATCCAGACCGACCTTGATGCCTTCAAACTTGCCATGAGCGGTAATGGTTCTGCATGCGTCAAAGACCTCTTTCTCTCTGCACTCCATCACCTCGTTGGCGCGGGTATGGTTCGGATTGGAATGGGCTACGGCCATATCCGGTACCAGATAGTACTTCAGATAAGTCTCCGGAATGGTATTCGGATCCAGATCCATGAAATATTTTACCATCTCGTAAGTATCCAGCCAACTCTCTTCATTTCCCTGGGCAAGCAGCTGCGGGGACAGATAGCCGTGTTCTCTCATATACTCACGAATCTTCGGCAGCAGATCATTGCCCTCCTTATCGCGGATATCGCACCACCAGCCGAAATGATTCAGGCCGTAGTAGCGCACATCCATATCTTTTCTGTCCGCCAGCCCGGCGATTTCCGCCATATGCTCCTCGCAGGCAATAGGCATGTCGCAGATATTGATAATCTTCGAATTGGGACGGAGACGTCTGGTAGCCTCTGCCACAATGGCTGCCGGGTTGGAATAGTTCAGCATCCATGCGTTCGGGGAATACTTCTCCATATAATCCAGATTCTCGATAACGCCCGGAATGGAACGCATTGCGTAAGCGATTCCTCCCGGTCCGCAGGTCTCCTGTCCTACGACGCCGTATTTCAGCGGGATCTTCTCATCCAGCTCACGCATGGGCAGCTTGCCCACACGGATATGGGCCAGACAGAAATCTACATCTGTGTAAGCCTCCTCGGGGTCTGTGGTAGCCAGGAATTCGATGGAAGCGTCGCGCTCCTTTACGATGATTTCACACGCCTTTGCTACGACAGACTGACGCTCCGGGTCATTGTCATAGAGTTTGATTTTACGAATCGGAAAACGGAAGGTGTTGTTTAAAAGCATCACCACAATGCTCGGTGTATAGGTACTTCCGCCGCCTGCGATTACGATAGAAAATTTCTTCATGACTTCATTCCTCTCTTTCTTATTTTTGCATTTGCGTCCTTACAGAGTTTTTCCTGCTTTTTTCAGTTCCTTTAATACCGCGTTTTTAATCAGTCCCACGCTGGTTCCGTAGACTACCTGAATATGGTTGTCATCCAGCCGGAAGATACCCATGCAGCCGGTATCGTTTAATACATCCTCATCCACCAGTTTTCCATCGACAATGGCCACGCGGAGTCTGGACATGCAGTTTTCCACGGTCTCGATATTGTCCACGCCGCCCAGACCTTTAATGATAAGCTTTGCCTTGGTTGCCTCCGGGTTGGCTGCATCGAAGCCCTCCAGATCATCCGCATATTTCATCTGGGTATCGTAATCACCGCCGCGCCCCGGCGTCTTCACATTGTACTTCTTAATAAACCAGGTGAAGGTAAAATACATCACAACTGCCAGCACGATACCGACGATGACATTGATCCACCAGGTGGCGTCGCTGCGCAGGAAGCCAAAGATAGCCAGTCCCAGGATGCTGCCCTCGGTGCCGCCTAAGGTCGAGCCGAGCACATAGGGAATCATGTAAGCCAGTCCGCAGAATACGGAGTAAATCACATACAGTAACGGAGACGCGAACAGGAAGCAGAACTCCAGCGGTTCGGAGATACCGGCGATAATCGCGGTACAGGCACCGGTAAACAGAAGAGGCTTTACGGTTGCCTTCTTATCGGGATCCGCGCATTTGTACATGGCATATGCTACAGCCGGCATACCGAATACCATATGGGAAATCTGGCCGCCCCGGAGGAACTTGACCATTTCTACCAGATTTGTTCCCTCCGGGATATAGCCGGTGGCCATAAATGCATTCCAGATGGCGCGGGCGCCCTCTACGGTGCCGTAGGGCTCCGGGAATACGAACTTTCCGGATACAGCGGTGTCACGGATAACGGTGTTCCAGATCTGGTGCAGTCCGGTGGGAATCAGCAGACGCTCACCCAGCTGATACAGGAAGGGGCCGAAGATACCTGCTCCGGTGACTGCGGAGGCCAGGAAGTTAATGGCCATGGATACGTAACTCCAGACAAACGGCACAATCTGTCCCAGCAGTACAAAAAAGATAGAGGTTACAATCGGTACAGAACGGACGCCACCGAAAAATGAGATAGCCATGGGAAGATGACATCTGTAAAACTTGTTATGTAAGGCAGCGGAAATGGTTCCTACCAGGATACCGCCCAGGATTCCGGTGTTAACCGTCTCCTGTCCGAGAATGGTTCCGACTACGCCGTTCGGCAGGTTTTCAAGTAGGGCCGGGAAGGAGGAAATCAAGGTTCCCATTCCGATGTTGAAAGCCAGATAGCCGACCAGCGCGCCGAAAGCTGCTACACCCTTTTCTTCATCTACCATGGCATAAGCAATGGATACGCAGTAGAGAACCGGCAGGTTATTGGTGATAACGCCGCCGATGGCGTTTAAAATATTGGCAAAGTACTGAGCCCCCGGGGACGCCAGAATCGGAAACATTTCCCGGAGTGTTTCATGCCACAGGAAGATAGAGGCGATACCCATTAAAAGCGATGCCACGCAGAGCACTGCGATGGGCATCAGAAATGCTGTGGACAGGCGCTGAAAATAAGCGCTGATTTTTTTACCCTTCATTCATAGTTCTCCTTCTTAAGTAAAACTGGTTTTTTGCTGCTTCGAAGTGTGCACCTTCTTGTTAATCTCATTATATTGACATTTAATTGATAAATGTATTAAAATCAAGTCAAATCATATAAGAATATTGATTATAATAAGGGAAGTGTTAAATCATGCAAACTTATAACATTCCACTGAACAAGGATCGCAAGGAGCTGACCTCCCACGGCAGCAAAGAGTTTCCTATCGCCATCTATGAGACGGAGCTTAAGAAAAATATCCTGGGCTATGTGCCCTGGCACTGGCATGAGGAGCTGCAGTTCTGTTATGTGCTTCGGGGAAATGTAGATTTTCATATCAACAGCCAGATTATCACTCTTACGCCGGATCAGGGGCTTTTCATTGCCCCGAACATCCTGCATATGGCCGACTCCGCAGACCCGGAGGCCACCTATGTGTGTCTGGATGTAAAGCCCGTATTTTTAAGCAGCTTTTCAGACAGCATTATTTCCAGGCGCTATATCTATCCGATCATCAACAGCAACGCCTTTTCTTACTGGATTTTTCCGGGAAATGAACCTTATGAGACTGAGATCATCGATAAGATGAAACAGATTTATGCAGATTATAAGAAAAAGGCCTTAGGGTATGAAATTGATATCCATATCACCCTGCTGGCCCTGTGGAAAATGATGTTTCTTCATATGCAGACCCAGGAGGAACGGCGGCCTGCCGTCAGTTTTCAGAAAGACAATGAGCGCATCAAACAGATCATGTCCTATGTACATGAACATTTTTCCTCACCCATTACCCTGGACGAGATCGCGGAGCATGTAGCCCTAAGTAAAAATGAGTGCTGCCGAACCTTCAAGAAATACATGGGGCAGTCCATCTTCCAGTATATCATCAGCTACCGCATTTCAAGAAGCGAGGAGCTGCTGCTGACCACAAACTGGCCCATCAATGTGATCGCCAATATCTGCGGCTTCAACAGTTCCAGCTATTATATCGATAAATTCAAGGCCGAAAAAGGAATAACGCCCGGCGAGTACCGCTCGGTTACACCTTCCCGTTCTTAAACTGCCAGATCATCTCACTGGTCAGGCTGATATTCAGGGGCTGAGGAGGTGCATCCTCTCTCGTGAACCATTCGGCGGTAGCCAGTTCCTCGGTATCCAGGGTGATGGTCTCGTCGTCGCCGTCCAGATCCACGAAGAAGCCCATCAGAACTGTCTCGGAGAAGGACCAGGGCTGGCTCTTGTAGTAGCAGATATTTTTGACCTTCAGACCCACTTCCTCCATAACTTCCCGGCGAATGGTCTCCTCGATACTCTCACCGATCTCGTTGAAGCCTGCAATCAGTGCGTAGTAGGTGATATTATCCCTGCCTGCGTACTTGGACATCAAGATCTTATTCTTATGCAGGATCCCAACGATGACTGCCGGGGAAATCTTCGGATATTCCATCTGGCCACAGTCCGGGCAGCGCATCATACGCTCCTTTGTGTCATGTACCATGGAGCTGCCGCAGTGGCCGCAGTATTTACGAACGTCATACCAGTGCCACAGCTGATAACCGGTGATGCCCGCGAAGGACATCCATTGAGGCTTTGCGTCACGAAATCCCCGGTTGCTCTCTAAGCGGAAACCATTCCGTTCCGGCCAGGGCAGTTTCTTCGCAAGATAGAATCTTTTCTCATCGACTGTAAACAGATAGATGATATTTTCTGAGAGCTCTGTCTTTACCTCCGGGAAATCCCGAAATCTAGGAAATTCTACCTCTTCCCCATCCCACTTTGCCAGTGCATTATGCTTCTCAAAGTACATGAGATAACTGTCTGTATCCGGCTCCACCGGACGGTATTCATTGTGATAGATATGCGGTGCAATATCCTGTATCATAAATCTTCTCCTTTTGTAACTATTCAGAGCCATGCAAAACTGCGTTCTGCGAATGCTTGCATTCAGGCAGATAAGCAGTTTTATATGGCGAGGTAACCACATGAGCAAAAGTAAAGCCTCGCAGAGGCGATTTTGCGAATGGGGTTCTGAATAGTTAC
>CAVHYN010000061.1:0-20368 GCA_963640245.1 Bulleidia sp. | reverse complement strand
GATATTGGACTGCTTATGCGGCTGAGGCCTATGGTTATACCTATCTCTATGAATTTTCTGTCTGGGCAGAGGAGAGCGACGGAATGGATCGGATCATACAGAATATCTTTGACCGGCTTTATCTGCCGGAGATGTAAATAAAAAGGGGGCTTTACTATGAAAAAGGTACTGAAAACAGGTCTGATTGTGATACTGGCAGCGGGAGCTCTGGCACTGGTAGGTCGGACACTCTTCCGACATTTCGTGACAAATCAGATCATGGATGGAGGAAATGGCATGACAAATCCGGATTACAGGGAGTAGCAAAAGTGAGGAACGGAAAATGAAGAATAGACGATTATATTCGGGAATTTTGCTTGGACTTGTGCTGCTTGGACTAACTGGCTGCGGCAAAAAAGGACAAGAGGAAAAGACAGAACCGGCGGAAACGGTGGAAGCGGTAGAAACGGGGAAAAAGGCTGTCTCGACAGAAAATCAGGGTTCGATCAAGATACCGGCTATTCAGGATCAGGGGCAGGAAACCGATGCGGAGAGTGTATACCTTTCCTTTTTACAGGGAGAAAAATCAGCCGTGGTAGAGGATGACGAACAGGCTTTCCCGAAGGGAAGCTATACCATTTCCGAGATGGCGGATGCTCTTTCCGAAGACTTTCGGAAAGAGGACATGCCGGATACGCTGCTGTCTACCTCCTATTCCGTGATAGACTGTGGGCTGGACGGAGAACCGGAGCTGGCACTCAAGCTGGATTTCGTGAATCCGGATACCTATGATGTGTCATCGGAATACCTGATTTTCAAGGCAAAGGATGGAAAGCTTTCCAGCATTATGCAGTTAAATTGCTATAATGGCAGCGGTGTCTATATGAACCAGGCCGGGGTCATCGATTGGACGGCAACATTTGGCTATACCCATTCGTTTGTGAAGGAATATTATGTCAACCCGGAAGGGCAGAAAGTATTTATATACAGCATTCATACTTATACCGGACTGGAGAATAACCTGGTACATGAGGAGTTTATGCCATCCTCGGCACGGGAGCAGATCAACATTCAGTGGAATGGTGGAGGCACCGAGACCTATACGGAGGAGATCTATAATACCATGGAATATTCGGACAGTTTCGATGATGAAATGTATGACCGCTATCTCGGCAACAACCGTTATGTCTTCTATAATGAGCAGGGTGAGTGCGAGAATCCTGAGGATGAGATACTAAGCCTTTATCATTCCTATGGGATTATGATAGAGGAGGAAGATTCGCTGGATGAGGAGCTGCTCAATTACAAGAAAGGCATGGGATTGACGGATGAGATCTACTGCGCCGACGAGGTCGAGTGGACCGTGTGGGACTCTGAGTAAAGGGAATAGAAAACAGGCTGTGTTTTTCGCAGGATCTTTGATATAATAGATTCGATGCGAATATTGTAAGGGGATTCTGCTACAATCTCGCAGGAGATTGTGGCGGAATCCCTTTTTTCATGTAATAGAAAATTCCGAAGGAATCCCCTATTAGAAAGGAATCATCTAAATGATAAAAATAATCCACTGCGCAGATCTGCACCTGGATTCTCCGATGGAAACCCATATGACCGAGAAGCAGGCTTCTGACAGAAATACAGAGCTGATTCGCTCCTTTGTCCGCCTGACGGAATATGCGAGAGAGCATGAAGTCCGGGCAGTCATCATTGCCGGAGATCTCTTTGATGGAAGGCGCGTGAAGTCGAGAACCGTAGATGCGGTTCTCGACGGAATAGGAAGGACGCCTGAAGTAGACTACCTCTATCTGGCAGGCAATCATGAGGGTACGGGCGATCCCTTCGCAGATCATATCCTTCCCGCAAATCTGAAGCGCTTTTCCGACACATGGCAGTCCTACGAATACGAAGGAGTCACAGTCTCCGGCATCGAACTTTGTGAGGAGAATGCTGAGAGCCTTTACCGGAACATCCCAAAGAAGGAGGACAGCCTGTCGATCGTGACCTTGCATGGACAGATCGGAACAGCCTGCGGAGACGGCCAGATCAACTTAAATCTGCTGAAAAACCGTGGAATCGATTATCTCGCACTGGGGCATATTCATGCTTATACAGAAGGTAAACTCGATGGAAACGGAATTTATTGCTACAGCGGCTGCCTGGAAGGAAGGGGCTTCGACGAATGCGGAGCAAAGGGCTTTGTGCTTCTTTCTATCGAAAATGGCCGCATAGAGCAGAAGTTTGTTCCATTTTCCTGCCGCTGTCTCCATCGTCTTTCGGTGGACATCAGTGACCTTACAAAAAACTCCGAGATCCTGCAGCGTATGCTGACGGAGGCAGAAGGGATCCGTCGGGAGGATATGGTAGAATTTCTTCTTACCGGTGCGGTCGATCCGACCGCAAATATCGCACTGGATTATCTGCAGAAGATGGTTGCCCAACAGGGCTTCTTCTTTACGAAGGTGAAGGATGAGACACATATGGCGATTCATCCGGAGGATTACCAGAACGATATTTCGTTAAAAGGGGAGTTTATCCGCCTGGTTTTGGGAAGCGATCTGGGAGAAGAAGAGAAGGCCGCGATCATTCGTACCGGAATGCAGGCGCTGACAGGGGAGGATATCACATTATGAAGCTGCTTTGCTGTCATATTGAAAATTTTGGTATTTTTTCGGACTTTGATTTTACCTTCGAGGAGGGCATCACCCTTCTTTATGAGGAAAATGGCTATGGAAAGAGTACGCTGGCGGCCTTCTTAAAGGCCATGCTCTATGGTTTTCCGCGCACCGGTGCCCGTAATATTACAGAAAATGAGCGCAAACGCTATGACCCGTGGCAGGGCGGAAAATACGGCGGATATCTGGAATTTGAGACAGAAGGAGTCGCCTACCGGGTGACCCGTTATTTCGGAAAGACGGCGGCGAAGGACAGCTTTTCCTTCTATGATCTGACGAACCGTCGGGAATCCGACCGCTTTTCCGAGAAGCTTGGGGAGGAATTATTTCAGCTGGATGCAGCCTCCTTTGCCCGGAGCACCTATTTGACCCAGTCCTTTGCCGGGGATCTCGAAGCGACCACCTCGATTCGAACGAAGCTCAGCGATCTGGTGGATGATACCAACGATTTGAACAACTACGATTCCGCAGAAAAGGCATTGCGGGACTATCGTACCCGTTTTCGCGCCTATCGCGGGGACGGAGGGAAGATTCATGATCTGGAGGTACGGTATCAGAATCTCGAGCATCAGAAATTCGAGGCAGAGCAGAAAAAGACAGAGCTATCAGAAGTCCAGGAAGAGATAGAAAAACTGAAAAAGGAAAAATCTGGAAAAGACAAAGAACTGGATGAGATACGAAGAAAGCAGCGACTGGCAGCAGAGCGGAAGAATCGTCAGTTTCTAAAAAACAGAAAAGACGAGCTTACGAAGGATATCCGGAAATGCAAGGAGGAGCTTCGCGCTCTGGATGAACGCTATCCGGCTGGTTATCCGACGGTGGCAGAGCTTCGGGAGCAGAAGGATGCCTGCCGCATCCTGCGGCAGGAAAGGGAGCGGCTGGAAGAGCTGAAGCTGGATGCAGGGGATCAGGAAACTGTAAACCGGGGGAAAACCTGGTTTGCAGACAGTGAGAAGACGGATGCAGACATCGCAGCCTGTGATGAGAAGATAAAGGAACTTACAGCTGTCCGTGCCGGACTTTCGGCACAGATGCTTCCGGAGGAAAAGGAGGAGCTTCGAAGGCTTGAAGCGCACTTCCCGGAGGGGATACCATCCGAGGTGATCCTCGATGAGTGTATTCATAGGTCAGACGAGCTGGAAAACCTGAAACGAAGCCGGGTGGAAGCTGTACTTTCAGCGGAGAAGGAGCAGAAATATCAGAAACTGAAGCGCCTCTTCTCCGGAGGTGTTCCCACAGAGGAAGAGATTTCAGAGCGCCGGGGAGACTGGCGTCGCGTCCTGGAGCTGCAGGGGAAAAAGCAGGCAAAAACTACGAAGGTACAGGAAACAGCTGCTCCGAAAGAAGCTCCTGCCTCCAAAGGACCGCTTGTATTCGCCATCCTTGGCGGAATTCTTTTGGCAGTCGGCCTTCTCCTCCTGGTTCTGAGTAAATTTGTGCCCGGAATCATCCTTGTAATCCTTGGTTTTGGTGCATTTCTAGGAGCAATATGGCTGCATACAAAGGCTCTTGTCAGCACCGGAAGACAAGCGCAGACCTCTGTGATCACGGTCAGTGCCATTACCGATGAAGAAAATCAGGAGCTTTATGACAGACAGCGTGCTCTTAACGATTTCCTGCTTGGCTTCTATGAGGAGACCTCTGATCCGGAAAATCAGCTCTTGCAGCTTCGGATGGATCGAAAAGAATACCTGGATTTAAGTGCACAAAAGAAGAGAATTCAGGAAGAACGGGATCTGATAGAGGCAAAGACGGAAGCAAAGACGCAGCAGCTGAAAAAAATGATTGTTACTTATTTTCCGGCCTTTGCAGAGGGATTTGGCGGTGTGCTTTTGGAAAATCCGAGACAGGCAGTAAGCAGACTCTCGGAAGAGGTGAAGTCCTATCGTTCCTTAAAGTCGAAGGAGGAGTCATTTGAGGTAAAGCATGCCACGGACTTTGCCAGAGCCGAGGAACTGGAAAAAGAAATCGACGGAATTCTGGATGCCTATGAAGCCAGAAATTCCGCTCTGTCAGCCGATGCCTGCCTGCAGAAGCTTCGTGAACGGGCTGTTAGGTATCAGCAGGCCGCAGAACGCGTGACCCGCTTTAGCCGGGAGCATCAGCAGGCTGAAGCGAAAAAAATACAGATGGAAAAAGTGACAGAGGCATTTTGGAAAAAATATCAGCTGACAGGAAAAGACGCAGAACAGTTATCGGAGCAGATCCTTGAGCAGATCGAGGCAGATCTTCGAGAAAAAGAGAGCACAGGGAAAAGACTTGACGAAACCGAGAAGAAGATGCAGGATTTCCTGCAGCAAAATCCGGAATGGGACAGGGAAGAGACTTCGGATGATCTTTGTAAAGAAGAGCTTCCGGATATAGAAGCCCTCGTTCGGAAAGAACAAGAGATTATAAGAAATACAGACGCTTTAATCCGAAACTTAAATGACCTTCGTCAGAAAAGAAAGGTTCTCAGTGAGAAGGTGGAACAGATTCCGGACTGGGAAGATGAGATGGCGAGACTTTCGACCGAACGGGAAGAGAGCGTCAAAAAATGCGAACTGACAGATCGAACGCTGGAATTTTTAAGCGAGGCGAAGGATCGCCTGTCAAACAATTACGTGGGGAAGGTAGAACAGAGGTTCGAAGAATATGCGAAAAATCTTCTGGGCGAACGCATCGGCAGAACCATCGTTGATAAGGATCTGAAGCTGACCATCGATGAAAAGGGCGATGCGAGAGAGGTGGCAAGCTTCAGTGCCGGTATGAAGGACTGCATCGCCCTGTGTATGCGTCTATCATTGATCGACGCACTCTTTGAAGAAGAAAAGCCATTCCTGATCCTCGATGATCCCTTTGTGAATCTCGATGATGCCCATACGAAACGGGCATTGGAGATGCTGGAAGAGCTGTCGAAGGATCATCAGATCGTTTATCTGGTCTGCAACAGCAGCCGAATGATGGCCTAAGGGTCTGTTTATTCCGAGGTATCCCCGGCGATTTTCAAGAGATCTTCGATCTCTTCTGCCGGGATATCGAGGAAGGCGGAGAGCTCCTCGATGGAAACCTGGCGGTCGAGTTCGCCGGACAGCTCCTTGATGCCGTCCTGCAGCTCATTCAGGCGGTCAGCCAGCAATTCACCGGCAGATTTACTGGTCTGCTGATCTTCGAGAGCCTCGGAAATGGAAGCCTCGATCTCGGCTTTCAGAAAATCAAGAAGGGATACACTCTGTTCTTTCCTGGAAATATCTTCCAATGCCAGCATAAGACCTACATTTCCCTCCTGAATCAGATCCCCGATAGGCAGCCCACGGCCGGCATAGCGCATCGCTGTCGAGAGGACGGTTGGAAGCAGCTGCTCGGTCAGCTTAGCCTTGGCTTCCGGGTCAGAGTCTTCTTCGGCTTTCCTGCAAAGAAGGGAAAGCTCTGCCTCATCAAGGGGCTTTAAAGCCTGCAGATCTTCCTTGTACTGGTCGAGAAAGGCCTGCTCTTCCTCCGAGAGAAGGGGAGCCTGGCTGTCAGCGGATCCTGCCGGATTCAGATAGCCTTCGACAGTGATGGCCTTGGAGGCCAGATAGGCAAAGACGAGATCATATTGTTCGTCGCTTAATTCCATATCCTTTAAAAAGGTCTTTACGGCATCTGTACTCAGACGGTTCTGGTTGATTTTCGCCAGTTCGCCGAGATCCTCAAGACGCTTCTGAAATGCTTCTTTTTCCATATGAATACTCCTATTTAGAAAAACAAAGGCACCCCGCAATGGGATGCCTTCGTTCTTTTCGTGTCTCGAATAGCTTAAGCTACAACAACTACGTTGGTAGCCTGGGGTCCGCGGTTGCCCTCGGTTACATCGAAAGTAACGGACTGGCCTTCCTCCAGAGTCTTGAAGCCATCAGCTACGATACCGCTGAAATGTACGAATACATCCTCGCCAGTCTCGGAATTGGTGATGAAGCCATATCCCTTTGTTCCGTTGAACCACTTTACAGTACCCTTGTTCATAATGTAGAGCCTCCTATAAATGATAGAAATATAATTGCCTGTTCGAATGCTGTCCCGAAAGCAAAAAACACATGTTTTTGCAAAGTATCAAAGTGAACGATAACTTACAAAAACATGTGAATCAATTCTCTTCGAAAATACATTGAAACAATAAAATGACTATATCCTAAAAGAATGAGAAAGTCAAGAAAAAAATGGGAGGGTAACTAGTGCATCGTTTACGAAATAACTAGCAAAAACCATAGGATTGACCCGGATGGAAAAATGGTGTAGCATAGGAAAAAATCCAAGGAGGCAGCAGGATGAAAAACTTGACAGAAGAAAAATTTGAACATTTGAAAGAATATCTGAAAGAACTGGGAAGTGTGGCCGTAGCTTTTTCAAGCGGAGTAGATTCCACCTTCCTATTAAAGACAGCACATGAGGTGTTGGGTGATAAGGTGATTGCAGTGACTGCCCAGTCCTGTTCCTTCCCGCAGAGGGAGCTTACAGAGGCGAAGGAATTTTGTGAAAAAGAAGGGATCCGCCATATCATCTGTGAGTCCGAAGAACTGGAGATTGACGGATTTTCAAAAAATCCGCCGAACCGCTGCTATCTGTGCAAACGAGAGCTGTTTGAAAAAATCAAGAAGCTGGCAGCGGACGAGGGGATTGCATACGTAGCAGAAGGCTCCAATATGGATGACAACGGAGACTACCGACCGGGACTTCAGGCTATCGCGGAGCTCGATATTAAGAGTCCCCTTCGTGAGGCAGAGCTTACAAAGGAAGAGATTCGGGAGCTTTCGAAGACGATGGGCCTGCCCACCTGGGATAAGCCCTCCTTTGCCTGCCTGTCCTCGAGATTCGTTTACGGAGAGAGCATTACGAAAGAGAAGCTGTCGATGGTAGAAAAGGCGGAGCAGCTGCTTTTGGACTACGGCTTCCGCCAGGTACGAGTCCGGATTCATGACAAACTGGCTCGCATCGAGATCCTGCCGGAGCAGTTTGATCGGATTATGGATGAAAGGATTCGCAGCGACGTGGAAAAGAAGCTGAAAGAATATGGCTTCCTCTACGTGACATTGGATTTGACCGGATATCGGATGGGAAGTATGAATAAGATGCTTGGTAAGTAAAAAGGAAGCCCGGAGCAAAAGCCCCGGGCTTCCCTTCTGAAATTTCTCTAGGATTCTGCGCTCTGCAGGTATTTTTTGATGGCTGCGAAGCTCTCATCGCTGATGTCATGCTCCATCCGGCAGGCATCCTCAATAGCCACTTCCTCGGATACACCCAGGCTGATAAGCCAGCCGGAGATGACGGAGTGACGTTCGTATACGGTAGCGGCAAGCTTCAGCCCCTCCTCCGTCAGGGAAAGGTATCCCTCATCAGAGACGAGGACGTAGTTCTTCTGACGCAGGTTTTTCATGGCAACACTGACGCTTGGCTTTGAATAGCCCAGCTCATTGGCTACATCGATGGAGCGTACCTGCGGTTTCTGCTGGCTCAAGATCAGGATAGTTTCCAGATAATCCTCCACCGATTCCTCGGATTTATGTCTTTGATAATTCATGTTGTCGTAATCTCCTTCTCCGAATTTAGGTTCTCTTCCTAAATAATACTTAAATCTTAACATTTTGCGAAAAAAAAGGCAAGGATGGAATTATGCAAAAAAAGATAGGATTTATCAGCAACGAGCCTAAGAAAAAGGTTGACATGCTCTATATTACCGTGATATGATAGCAGGGCGAATGGAAGTAGGCTTTTTTTTTATGCCTAAAAAACGATGGTTCCGGTATGCAGGCACGTATACAGGAGCTGTCCAGCAAGTAAAAAATAAGCGGAGGTGGAAGTCGTGCGCGTAAAGATCACATTGGCATGTACGGAGTGCAAACAGCGTAACTACAACATGACAAAAGAGAAAAAGAATCATCCGGACCGGATGGAGACAAACAAGTACTGCAGATTCTGCAGAAAGCACACACTGCATAAAGAAACAAAATAAGATGCAGGAAAGGATAGTGGGACGATGAGCGAAGCAGCAGAAAAGGCCACTAAGAACACCGATAAACCGAAGAAAAGCTGGTTCAAAGGTCTGAAGGCGGAGTACAAGAAAGTTGTATGGCCGGACAGAAAGACTGTGATAAGACAGACGGTAGCTGTTGTGCTGACGTCGCTGGTACTGGGAATTGTAATCAAGCTCCTGGATATCATCCTGTCTTATGGAATCGACATGCTGATTAGTTTATAGGAGTGAGAAAATGGCAGAGGCAAACTGGTATGTAGTTCATACCTATTCCGGATACGAGAACAAGGTTAAGGCCAACATTGAGAAAACAATTGAAAACAGACACCTGGAGGAGCAGATTCTCGAAGTGAGAGTCCCGCTGCAGGACGTGGTTGAGATGAAGAACGGAGCCAGAAAACAGGTTCAGAAGAAGATGTTTCCGGGCTATGTTCTGATCAATATGGTGATGAATGATGACACCTGGTACGTCGTGCGAAACACCCGTGGTGTGACCGGCTTTGTCGGACCGGGATCGAAACCGGTACCTCTGACAGAAGAGGAGATGCGGCCGCTCGGAATCCAGTCTGAAAATGTCGTAGTAGATTTCAAGGTAGGAGACACCGTTACGGTTATCGGTGGTATCTGGACAGACACAGTAGGTGTCGTACAGGATATCAACCAGAATAAACAGTGCGTAACCATTAACGTAGATCTCTTCGGCAGAGAGACGCCGGTAGAGATTAGCTTCTCGGAAATCAAAAAAATGTAGCAAATCGGACGGAAAATCATTTCTGACCGATACACAAAAAGCATGTGGGAGGGAGAAACCCAAATGCCCGCAATCACCACAAGGAGGTGCCTAAAATGGCAAAGAAAGTAACAGGTTATATTAAATTGCAGATTCCTGCTGGAAAGGCAACACCGGCTCCGCCTGTAGGTCCGGCACTTGGACAGCACGGCGTGAACATCGTAGAGTTCACAAAGCAGTTCAACGCAAGAACCGCAGATCAGGACGGAATGATTATTCCGGTTGTTATCACAGTTTATGCAGACAGATCCTTCAGCTTCATCACAAAGACTCCGCCTGCAGCAGTACTGCTGAAGAAGGCATGCAAGATCCAGTCTGGTTCCGGTGTTCCGAACAAGACTAAGGTTGCTACCATCAGCAAGGCAGAGATCCAGAAGATCGCAGAGCTCAAGATGCCGGATCTGAATGCAGCAAACATCGATTCCGCTATGAGCATGATCGCTGGAACTGCTCGCAGCATGGGTATCGTTGTTGAGGACTAATCGAAACTGTTATAACAAAAGTCAGACGTGGGAGGGAAAACCCTGAATCCCGCAATTACCACCAGGAGGTTATTTAATATGAAACATGGTAAGAAGTATGTTGAGGCTTCTAAGCTCTACGACAAACAGACTCAGTATGATAGAGATGAGGCAGTAGCTATCGTAAAGAAGCTTGCTACCGCAAAATTTGATGAGACCATCGAGGCTCATATCCGTACCGGTTGTGACGGACGTCATGCAGATCAGCAGATCCGTGGCGCTGTTGTACTTCCGCACGGAACTGGTAAGACTGCACGTGTGCTGGTATTTGCAAAGAATGCAAAGGCTGATGAGGCACAGGCAGCAGGCGCAGATTTCGTTGGAGCAGAGGAACTTGTTCCGAAGATCCAGAACGAAGGCTGGCTTGATTTCGACGTAGTAGTAGCTACACCGGACATGATGGGCGTTGTAGGACGTCTGGGACGTGTACTTGGACCTAAGGGTCTGATGCCGAACCCGAAGGCCGGAACTGTAACTATGGACGTTACAAAGGCTATCCAGGAAATCAAAGCTGGTAAGATTGAGTATCGACTGGACAAGACAAACATTATCCACGTGCCGATTGGAAAGGCTTCCTTCACAGAGGAGCAGTTAGCGGACAACTTCCAGACGCTGATCGATGCAATCAATAAGGTAAAGCCGGCAGCTGTAAAGGGCCAGTACCTGAAGAGCGTAACCATCGCTCCGACTATGGGACCGGGCGTAAGACTGAACACAGCAAAGCTTGGTTAATCAAAATATTGGTTGACATTCATAAAAAGATATGCTATTCTTTCATAGCATGTAACACGACCCGAAGACAGCAGGTGCCGAAAGGCGTAAGTTGAACACGCCTGCCGAGGACGATATGCATTCACTTTGAATGAACTTCGAAACCTCTCTGTCTTTATGGGCAGAGAGGTTTTTTAATTCTTTCTAATATCGGGTTGGTGACACATAGACTAATAAGGAGGTACACCACTCATGGCAAAAATCGAGCTGAAGAAACCGGTTGTAGAAGAGATTTCTGCAAATATCGAAGGTGCTCAGTCCGTTGTCCTGGTTCAGTACTGCGGTCTGACCGTAGAGCAGGATACAAGACTTCGTAAAGAGCTCAGAGATAATGGAATCATCTACAAGGTTTACAAGAATACGATGATGAATTTTGCATTCAAGGGAACAGATTGTGAGAGCCTGGCTCCGCAGCTGGAGGGCCCGAACGCAATTGCTATCTCTAAGACAGATGCAACTGCTCCGGCACGTATCCTTGCAAAGTTCGGCAAAGAGGCACCGGCTCTTGAGATCAAGGGCGGTATCGTAGAGGGAGCTTACTACGACGCAGCTGGCATGGCTGAGATTGCAAAGGTTCCGTCAAGAGAAGAGCTTCTTGGCAAGCTGCTTGGCAGCATCCAGTCTCCGATTACAAACTTTGCTCGCGTTCTCAATCAGATCGCAGAATCAAAGGCAGAGGCTTAGGCTGTGAGTACTTAATGAGTGCGTAGCACGAATTTAGTACGAACGCCCACCTGGACACTTAATGAGCGCAAGCTAAAGGCGCAGTGCGAATTTAGTGACCATGGTGATTACACTATTACAAAACGAAATACAAAATCAAAAATCAGGAGGAAAATAAAATGGCAAAGTTAACTACCGCTGAGTTTATCGACGCTATCAAAGAGTTATCCGTATTAGAGCTGAACGAGCTGGTAAAGGCTTGTGAGGAAGAGTTTGGTGTATCTGCAGCAGCAGGTGTTGTTGTAGCAGCAGCAGGTGCTGGCGAGGCAGCAGCTGAGGAGAAGGATTCCTTCGACGTAGAGCTGACAAGCGCTGGAGATTCCAAGGTTAAGGTTATCAAGGTTGTTCGTGAAGTAACCGGTCTTGGCCTGAAGGAAGCTAAGGATCTGGTAGATGGCGCACCGAAGGTTCTGAAAGAGGGCGTATCTAAGGCAGAGGCTGATGAGCTGAAGGCTAAGCTTGAGGAGCAGGGAGCATCTGTAACCCTGAAATAAGTTTTGATGGCTTATGGAGCCGGGCGGAGATCATCTGCCCGGCTTATTTTATGTAATAGGAAATTCCAGGGAATCCCCTATCACAAAAAAACATTATCGCACTGCGGCGGGTGCCGAGGCACATTCTTTTCTTAATCTAAAAAATCTCCAAAACATACAAAAAAAGCTTGACAGACACCCTCTATTATGGTATCATGTACGATGCACTATTGTGGTGAGCTAGACTCTGAATTCATTTTACATTTTTGTGCAAAATGACGAAAATAGTAGCTAACTTCCATATTAAATAAGGGGTGAACGTCAATGGAAAAGAACAGAATACGTCCGGTCACAACCGGTAAGAACTTCAGAATGAGCTATTCCAGGCAGAAAGAAGTCCTGGAGATGCCGAACCTCATTGAGGTCCAGAAGGATTCCTATGATTGGTTCCTTCGGGAAGGTCTTCGAGAAGTGTTCGATGACATCTCTCCCATCGCCGATTACAGCGGACATCTGAGTCTGGATTTTGTAGACTTCACGCTCTGTACCGGTGAGGATGATCTCAAATATACGATCGAGGAATGCAAGGAAAGAGATGCGACCTATGCCGCTCCTCTGAAAGTAAAGGTACGTCTCTATAATAAGGATACAGATGAAATCAACGAACACGAGATTTTCATGGGTGACCTGCCGCTGATGACGGAGACAGGTACTTTTGTGATCAACGGAGCTGAACGTGTTATCGTCAGCCAGCTCGTGCGTTCCCCCGGCATTTACTATGCGATTGATCATGATAAATTGGGAAAAGGTCTTTACTCCTGTACCGTTATTCCGAACCGTGGTGCATGGCTGGAGTATGAGACAGATTCCAACGATGTATTTTATGTACGTGTAGATCGTACCAGAAAAGTTCCGGTAACCGTCCTGGTTCGTGCCCTTGGTTACGGAACAAATCCGGAGATCATTGATCTGTTCGGTGAGGAGCCGAAGATCCTGGCTACTCTTGCAAAGGATACTGCAGAGAGCTATCAGGAAGGTCTTCTGGAACTCTATAAAAAGATTCGTCCGGGTGAACCGCTGGCAGTGGACAGTGCAGAGAGCCTGATTATGAGCATGTTCTTCGATCCGAGAAGATACGATCTGGCTAAGGTAGGACGTTATAAATTTAACAAAAAACTCCTGCTTCGCAACCGTATCACCGGACAGATCCTGGCTGAGGATGTGGTAGATACTGAGACCGGAGAAGTACTGGCTGAGGCTGGCACGGAGGTAACCCGTGAGCTGGCAGATGCGATTCAGAATACAGGCGTTCCCTTCGTAATGATTAAGACAGAGGAGCGCGATGTCCGCGTCATCTCCAGCATGATGGTTGATCTGCACCACTATGTGGATGTGGATCCGGAGGAGCTGGGCATCAATGAGCTCGTATATTATCCGGCTTTGAAGAAGATCCTGGATGAAAATGAAAGCATCGAGGATATCAAGGAGGCGATCCAGCGCGAGATCCATTCCCTGATCCCGAAGCATATTACAAAGGAAGATATCATTGCTTCCATTAACTATAACCTGCATCTGGAGTACGGCATCGGAAATGCTGACGATATCGACCATCTGGGCAATCGTCGTATCCGTGCGGTAGGTGAGCTGCTTCAGAACCAGTACCGTATCGGTCTCTCCAGAATGGAGCGTACCGTTCGTGAGCGTATGACTACGCAGGATCAGGACAACATCACACCGCAGTCCCTGATCAACATCAAGCCGGTTACCGCAGCTGTAAAAGAGTTCTTCGGATCCTCCCAGCTGTCTCAGTTCATGGATCAGAACAACCCGCTCGGTGAGCTGACTCATAAGCGTCGTCTTTCCGCGTTGGGACCCGGTGGTCTGTCCAGAGACCGTGCAGGATTCGAGGTTCGAGACGTACATTATTCCCATTACGGAAGAATGTGCCCCATCGAGACCCCTGAGGGACCGAACATCGGTCTGATCAACTCTCTGGCATCCTATGCGAGAATTAACGAGTATGGTTTCATCGAGACTCCGTACAGAAAGATTGATAAAACAGATCCGAAGAATCCGCGAGTCACAGACGAAGTAGTCTACATGACTGCAGACGAAGAGGATAACTACCATGTAGCGCAGGCAAATGAGCCGCTGGATGAAGAAGGACACTTCATTCACAAGAACGTGTCTGGTCGTTATCGTGAGGAAACTCAGGAGTATGAGCGTTCCATGTTCGATTATATGGACGTGTCTCCGCGAATGGTATTCTCCGTGGCTACTGCACTGATTCCGTTCCTGCAGAACGACGATGCGAACCGTGCGCTGATGGGATCCAACATGCAGCGTCAGGCCGTACCGCTTCTGACCACCGAGGCACCGGTAGTAGGCACCGGCATCGAGGTTAAAACTGCTGTCGACTCCGGTGTTTGCGTGGTAGCAAAGCATGATGGTGTGGTAGAGCGTTCTCTGTCCAATGAGATCACCATCAAGTGTGAGGACGGAACCAAGGATGTATACCGTCTGACCAAGTTCTCACGAAGCAACCAGAGCAACTGCTATAACCAGAGACCGATCGTGTTCAAGGGAGATAAGGTTAAGAAGGGCGATGTCATCGCTGACGGTCCTTCCACCTCCGGCGGAGAGCTGGCTCTCGGTAAGAACCCGCTGATCGGATTCATGACCTGGGAAGGCTACAACTACGAGGACGCCGTACTTCTCAGCGAGCGTCTGGTAGAATATGATGTATATACTTCGATTCATATCGAGGAGTATGAGGCAGAAGCCCGTGATACCAAGCTTGGACCGGAGGAGATCACACGAGATGTTCCGGGTGTAGGCGATGACGCACTGAAGGATCTGGACGAGCGCGGAATCATCCGTATCGGTGCAGAGGTTCGTGCCGGTGATATCCTGGTGGGTAAGGTAACTCCGAAGGGAGAGACTGAGCTTACTGCAGAGGAGAGACTGCTGAGAGCGATCTTCGGTGAGAAGGCTCGCGAGGTGCGTGATACCTCCCTGAAGGTACCGCATGGTGAATATGGTATCGTAGTAGATGCCAAGGTCTTTACCCGTGAAAATGGCGATGAGCTGTCTCCGGGTGTAAATCAGTCTGTTCGCATCTATATCGCTCAGAAGCGTAAGATCTCCGTAGGAGATAAGATGGCTGGTCGTCACGGAAACAAGGGTGTCGTTTCCCGTGTACTTCCGGTAGAGGATATGCCGTTCCTGCCGAATGGCCGTCCGCTGGATATCGTGCTGAACCCCTTGGGCGTGCCGTCCCGTATGAATATCGGACAGGTGCTGGAGATTCATCTGAGTCTGGCAGCCAAGGCACTGGGATTCAACGTTTCGACACCGGTATTCTCCGGCGCAAACGAGAGCGATATTATGGATACCCTGGATCTGGCAAATGATTATGTAAACCTTCCGTTTGATGACGCAGAGGCTGCAGAGTGGAAGGAAAAGGGTGAAGAGACCACAGCTGACGGAAAGCCCTGGAATGGCGAGACCTTCCTTGGCAAACATGGCGAGGAGCTGAATGAAGAGGTTACCCAGTATCTGGATGAGAACCGCGAGCACAGAAAGCTCTGGAAGGGCGTTCCGATTTCCAGAGACGGAAAGGTTCGTCTGCGTGACGGACGTACCGGCGAGTACTTCGACGGCGCCGTTACCATCGGACACATGCATTACCTGAAGCTGCATCATCTGGTAGACGATAAGATCCATGCACGTTCTACCGGACCGTACTCCCTGGTTACGCAGCAGCCTCTGGGTGGAAAAGCCCAGTTCGGCGGACAGCGTTTCGGAGAGATGGAGGTATGGGCTCTCGAGGCTTATGGTGCATCTTATACCCTGCAGGAGATTCTGACCATGAAGTCTGACGACGTCATCGGACGTGTGAAGACCTACGAGGCCATTATCAAGGGTGACAATATTCCGAAGCCGGGTATTCCGGAGTCCTTCAAGGTACTCTTGAAAGAGCTTCAGTCTCTGGGACTGGATGTTCGTGTACTGCGGGATGACAATACAGAGGTCGAGATCATGGAGACCAGTGAGTATGCTGACAGCACCGATCTGCGTTCCATCATCGAAGGCGACCGCCGTTTCAAGGATGATGAGGATTCCTATGGCGACTATGGATTCAGCAAACAGGAGTTTGCCGATGACGGAGAATTGGTTGACATTGAGGAGGAGCCGGACGATTCAGAGGAAGAATTTTCTGATTTCGACGGAGATTTTGAAGAATAAGGAAGGGAGTGTCATTCATGCCAGAAACAACGAATCAGGCTGTATACCAGCCGATGACATTTGACGCGATTCGTATCGGACTTGCGTCCCCGGAAAAGATCCGGGAGTGGTCCAGAGGCGAGGTGAAAAAGCCTGAAACCATCAATTACAGAACCCTGAAACCGGAAAAAGACGGCTTATTCTGCGAAAGAATCTTCGGACCGAGCAAGGACTGGGAGTGCCACTGCGGAAAGTACAAGAAGATCCGTTATAAAGGCGTTGTCTGCGACCGCTGTGGCGTAGAAGTAACGAAGTCCAATGTCCGCCGTGAGCGTATGGGACATATTGAGCTGGCTGCCCCGGTTTCACATATCTGGTATTTCAAGGGCATTCCGAGCCGTATGGGACTGATCCTTGACCTGTCTCCGCGTACTCTGGAGAAGGTGCTGTACTTCGCATCCTATATCGTACTGGATGCAGGCGATACCGAGCTTCAGTACAAGCAGGTACTGTCTGAGAAGGAGTATCAGGATATGCGCGAGAAGTATGGCAACCGCTTCCGCGTGGGTATGGGTGCAGAATCCGTAAAGGAGCTTCTGCAGGCCATCGATCTGGAGAAGGAGTCTGCTGAGCTGAAGGCAGGACTTAAGGATGCCAGCGGACAGAAGCGTGCCCGCATCATCAAGCGTCTGGAGGTCGTAGAGGCCTTCCGCGAATCCGGAAACAAGCCGGAGTGGATGATCCTGGATGCCGTTCCGGTCATTCCGCCCGATCTGCGTCCTATGGTACAGCTGGACGGCGGCCGTTTTGCAACCTCTGACTTAAACGATCTGTACCGCAGAATTATCAATAGAAATAACCGTCTGACCAGACTTCTGGAGTTGGGCGCACCGGATATCATCGTTCGCAACGAGAAGCGTATGCTGCAGGAGGCTGTAGACGCGCTGATCGACAATGGACGCCGTGGCCGTCCTGTTACAGGTCCTGGCAACAGAGCGCTGAAGTCTCTGTCCGACATGCTGAAAGGTAAGTCCGGACGTTTCCGTCAGAACCTGCTGGGTAAGCGTGTTGACTATTCCGGACGTTCCGTTATCGTCGTAGGTCCGGAGCTTAAGATTTACCAGTGCGGTCTCCCGAAGGAGATGGCGATCGAGCTGTTCAAGCCCTTCGTTATGAAGGAGCTCGTGCAGAACGGCACCGCACACAATATCAAGAGTGCAAAGAAAATGGTAGAGCGTCAGGTACAGCCGGAAGTATGGGATGTACTGGAAGACGTCATCAAAGAGCATCCGGTTATGCTGAACCGTGCTCCTACACTGCACCGTCTGGGTATCCAGGCCTTCGAGCCGATCCTGGTAGAAGGTAAGGCAATCAAGCTGCATCCGCTGGTTTGTACCGCATTCAATGCAGACTTCGACGGAGACCAGATGGCTGTGCATCTTCCCCTGTCCGTAGAGGCACAGGCGGAGTGCCGTTTCCTTCTGCTCTCTCCGAACAACCTTCTGAAGCCGTCTGACGGTGGTCCCGTGGCCGTACCGTCTCAGGATATGGTTCTTGGTATCTACTACCTGACCCAGGAGCGTCCGCAAAGCATCGGAGAAGGAAAGTTCTTCAAGAACTTAAACGAAGCCATCCTGGCTTATGAGAATAAAGTTATCTGCCTGCAGACAAGAATCAAGGTACGTGTGACCAGAACCCTGGCTGACGGAACCGAGATGACAGGTCTGGTAGAGTCCACCCTGGGACGTTTCCTCTTTAACGAGATTCTGCCGCAGGATCTGGGCTTCGTAGACCGCAGTGTTCCGGGCAATGAGCTGGTACTGGAAGTAGACTTCCACGTAGGCAAGAAGGGTCTGAAGCAGATCCTGGAGAAGGTTATCAACACGCACGGAGCTACCAGAACCGCAGAGGTGCTGGACGATATCAAGGCGATGGGATACAAGTATTCCACCCGTGCAGCGATGACCGTATCCATTTCCGATATGACCGTGCCGCCTGAGAAGCCGGAGCTGATCCAGAAGGCACAGGATACCGTAGATAAGATTACAAGAAACTACAAGCGTGGTCTGATTACCGAGGAAGAGCGTTATAAGGAAGTCGTAGAAACCTGGAAGGATACCGACGCGATCCTGACCAAGGCACTGCTGGATGGACTGGATCGTTACAACAACATCTACATGATGGCTGACTCCGGAGCCCGTGGTTCCGATAAGCAGATCAAGCAGCTGGCCGGTATGCGTGGACTGATGGCAGATACAACCGGTCACACCATCGAGCTTCCTATCAAGTCTAACTTCCGTGAGGGTCTGGACGTTCTGGAGTACTTCATGTCTGCACATGGAGCACGAAAGGGTATGTCCGATACCGCTCTGCGTACCGCAGACTCCGGTTACCTGACCCGTCGAATGGTAGATGTATCCCAGGATCTGATTGTCCGCGAAGTAGACTGCTGCGAGGGCAAGGATGAGATTCCGGGTATGGTAGTAAAGGCCTTCATGGACGGCAAGGAAGAGATCGAGAGCCTGAAGGATCGTATTACCGGACGTTTCGCATGCGAGACGGTATATGACAAGGACGGCAAGGTTATCGTCAAGGCAAATCATATGATTACACCGAGACGTGCAGCCGCTATTATGAAGGATGGCGTAGATAAGGACGGCAACCCGATTGACAGCCTGAAGATCCGTACCATCCTGACCTGTAAATCACACATCGGTGTATGCGCGAAGTGCTACGGTGCGAACATGGCTACCGGTGAGGCAGTTCAGGTCGGCGAGGCAGTCGGCATCATCGCCGCACAGTCTATCGGTGAGCCGGGTACACAGCTGACCATGAGAACCTTCCACAGCGGCGGTGTCGCAGGTGGAGATATCACACAGGGTCTTCCCCGTGTCGAGGAGCTTTTTGAGGCCAGAAAGCCGAAGGGACTTGCGATCATCACTGAGATCGCCGGAACCGTTACGATTCTGGATACGAAGAAGAAGCGCGAGATTCAGGTGACAGGCGAGGACGGAGAGGCTAAGGTATATCTGATTCCTTATGGTTCCCGTATCAAGGTACAGGACGGCCAGGTACTCGAGGCCGGTGATGAGCTGACCGAAGGTAGCGTAAATCCGCATGATATCCTGAAGATCAAGGGTGTACGTGCCGTACAGGATTACATGCTTCGTGAGGTTCAGCGTGTATACCGTCTGCAGGGTGTAGAAATTGCGGATAAGCATATCGAGATGCTGGTACATCAGATGCTGAAGAAGATCCGCATCGAGGACAATGGAGACTCCGATTTCCTGCCGGGTACCCTGGTAGATATTCTGGAGTACGAGGATGCCAACGAGCGCCTGATTGCAGAGGGCAAGCAGCCCGCAGAAGGAAAGCAGATCATGCTTGGTATCACAAAGGCTTCTCTGGCTACCAATTCCTTCCTGTCCGCTGCATCCTTCCAGGAGACCACCAAGGTTCTGACTGAGGCTGCAATCAAGGGCAAGGTAGACCCGCTGATCGGTCTGAAGGAGAACGTACTGATCGGTAAGCTGATTCCGGCCGGAACCGGTATGAAGCGTTATCAGAACGTAAAGCTGGATACCGACATGGATGAGGAGAGCGAGCTGAGCTTCGACGAGGACATTGACCTCGATGAGGAGCTGAGCCTGACCGAAGAGATGAATCTGGATGATGCTGTCGAAGTAACAGAGGAAACCGAGGATCCGGTTGAAGTATAAGAAATAGAAAAACTGCTGTTTCACAAAATCTGTGAGACAGCAGTTTTTTTATGTAATAGGAAATTCCGAGGGAATCCCCTATTACATAAAAAAACGCATCCACCCGATTTTGCACTGCGAACAGTAAAGATACGGGGGATGCGAGAGTATGTGATATCAGGTTTCGATCTGGATATCAGTCTACATAATGCGTCCAACTGGAATTTTCGGAAATATAATGAATCAGGAAGGACGGATGCCTAAGAAGCAGTACCCCATTGACACCAAATACTGCGATGAGTACGCCTGCCAGAAAGATCGGATCCATGACACCGACTTTGAAAAAGATGGAAGATATATTTGCAATCATAATTCCGGTAAAAGTGATCAGATACATGATTTTTTCAATCGTAGATTTTGCTTTCATAATAAACACCTCTCTTTACTTGTAAGTATAGGAAGTGTTTGTTAGATTCCTGACATTTTCAGGTAAAGTCTTTGTAAAGCTTTGGAAAAGATTCAGAC
>CAVHYN010000060.1:0-45131 GCA_963640245.1 Bulleidia sp. | reverse complement strand
AAGTGGGATGATAATCCCACGATATGCGAATATCAGGGTAGGATTGTGGGAGTGCAAAGCACGAAACGATCCGTAGGCATCAAAGTCAGAGGCTATTGACCCCGACATCATTATATCGTTTTCCAGTCAAAAAAACAACAGCCCTCCGGGAGGAAGGACTGCTGTCTTTTTATTTCTTTTTTAGCGGTGTACTGTATCCGATATAGTGATTCTGATACAGAATCTGGAAAAACTTTGTAAGCCGCGGAAGAAGCGGTTCTGCCGCCTCGCCATAGCGTTCCTTTACCAGAAAGCTGATGTCATAGACGGTTCGTTTACCATCCATCTGCTGCCATACAAAGCTGCCGTACTCATCAAGGCTGATATAACTGACCTTCGGCCGTTTGAAAAGCTTTTGTGCCAGCCAGTTATAGAAGCCCTTGTTCTGCACTTCGATCTCGACCAGCTTTTTTTCATTCAGCTTCCAGCTGTAGCCCGGTGCGCAGACCGGCACAAAATCCAGATAATTTTTCTTTTTCTTCATTTATTTCTTCTTTCTGCCAATGGTAACCTTGCACAGGCTTGCAATCAGCAGGGCAAAGAATACCAGACCGCCGATATTGCTGTTGATCGGGGTACCGGAAACCAGGCCGGCCAGGAAATCACCCAGAGATCCGCCTGCCATCGGAATGATAGCGAAGACTGCCAGCAGGATACCGACGAGACCCTCGCCCGCAATCAGACCGGAGCAGTACAATACGCCATTGTCGATCATATCCTTCTTTGCCTTCTCGTCCATGCCTTTCTTCTTTTCGAGGAACAGGCGAACCAGACCACCGATCATCATCGGAGTGCTCAGGTGAATCGGCAGATACAGACCTACGGCAAAGGGAAGTACCGGAATGCCCAGAACTTCCACTACGATACCGATAAACGCACCTGCGAATACCAATGTCCAGGGCAGGTTTCCACCCATAACGCCCTCTACGATCATCTTCATCAGGGTAGCCTGCGGAGCCGGAAGCTCGGTAGAGCCATAGCCCCATGCCGCGTTCAGAAGATACAGGATCGCACCGATGGCTACGGAAGATGCAACCACACCGATAAGCTCACCGATCTGCTGACGCCAGGGTGTCGCACCTACGATATAACCGGTCTTCAAATCCTGAGAAGTATCACCTGCGATAGCTGCTGTGATACAAATTACTGAACCGATAGCGATAGCTGCAGTCATACCAGCCTGACCTACCTGACCGGTAGCCTTCAGAATCATAGCTGTTACCAGAAGGGTAGCAATCGTCATACCGGATACCGGATTATTACTGCTTCCAATCAGACCTACCATACGGGAGGATACCGTTGCAAAGAAGAAACCGAAAATAACGATCAGGAAGGCACTGAACAGGTTTACCGGAACGACCGGAACCAGCCAAATCAGCACTGCCAGAACCACGATGCTGATGATAATCGCCTTCATCGGGATATCCTTGTCCGTACGCAGATCGCTGCCGGTATTGCCCTTTCCATAGCCCTTCATCGCATCGCGGAAGGTACGGATGATCAGGGGCAGAGACTTGATCAGACTGATTACACCGCCTGCAGCCACGGCTCCTGCACCGATATACTTGATATAATTGCTCCAGATCGAGAAAGACCCGCCTGTAGCATAGAGCTCAGCCACGCTGACCTCAGCCGGAAACAGGGTAATGTTGGAACCGAAGAGAACGATCAGCGGCATCAGCACGAACCAGCCAAGCACACCACCTGCAAACAGGTAAGAGGAAATCTTAGTTCCGCAGATATAGCCTACTCCCAAAAGTGCCGGAAGCACGTCGATTCCTACACCGGATCCCTTATAAGCCGGGATTTCGTAGTGAACCTCGCTCGGGAAGAGCTTCAGACCGTCCGTAATGAACTTATAAGCTGCAGCCAGACCGAGACCCTTGAATACGATTCCGGCCTTCTCTCCGCCTTCCTCGCCCGCGAGAAGAACCTCGGCGCAAGCCTGTCCCTCCGGATACGGAAGCACACCATGCTCCTGTACAATCAGCGCTTTCCGAAGAGGAACCATGAAGAGGACTCCAAGGCTGCCGCCGATAGCTGCGATGATAGCGATCTCTACCAGAGACGGAGCACTGGTGCCCCACTCGCTTGCCCACAGAAAAAGTGCCGGCATCGTAAAGATGGCGCCTGCTGCTACGGACTCTCCGGCAGAACCGATGGTCTGTACCATATTATTTTCCAACACGGAATCTTTTTTCAGGATGACACGGATGACACCCATGGAAATGACTGCTGCCGGGATCGACGCAGAAACTGTCATACCTACGCGAAGTCCCAGATAGGCATTGGCGCCACCAAAGAGGACGGCCAAAAGGATACCCAGGATCACGGAGGTAGCCGTAAATTCCGGGACAGTCTTTTCTGCCGGAATATAAGGCTTGAAATTGTTATCACTCATACTTAAACTCTCCTTTTCTATTTTCGGCCTGTTTCTCCCGTCAGCGCCGAAAAGCCAGTGATTTAGGTATTCTAACACATTTCTTAGCCTCTATGCAACGATTTCCCCTTTTTTTACAAGATTTTCCCCTTTTTACAAAAAATATTACCTAATTATCTTCCAACAGGTCATCCCCGTCTGCCGCTGTCGTCGCCAGATAATCGCAGCGTTCATTCTGCGGATGTCCATCATGGCCTTTGACCCAGATAAAGCGAACCTGATGGGGCTCCTTGGCCTTCAGGAGGCGTTTCCAGAGGTCGACATTTTTGACCGGCCCTGCGCTTCCCTTCCAGTTTTTCCGAAGCCAGCCGTCGACCCAGTGCTGATTAAAGGCATCGGTGACGTACTTGGAATCCGAGTATACTTCCACCTCGCAGGGTCTTTTCAAAGCCTCCAGTCCGGTAATCACAGCCATCAGCTCCATCCGGTTATTCGTCGTTTTTTTGTATCCCTGGCTGTATTCCCGCTCATGAAGCTGCCCCTTACTGTCTGTATAATGCAGCACCACGCCGTAGCCTCCTGGACCGTCCGGATTGCCTCTTGCAGCGCCGTCTGTATAGATCTTTACCAGCATTTTATTCTTCTCCCCGGATTTTTTTGCCACTCACAAATCTGCGAATCATCCTTGCCATCCGCTTTGTATCGATCGGTTTCGCAATATGCTCATTCATACCTGCCTCTCTGGCCTTGACCTTGTCCTCCGCAAAGGCATTGGCCGTCATGGCAATAATGGGAATCTCTCCCGCATCTTCCCGTTCCATCGAGCGAATCCTTCTGGTGGCTTCGTATCCGTCCATCTCCGGCATCATGATGTCCATCAGAATCGCCTGTATCTCGCCAACCTTCGATTCCCTAAAGAGTTCCACAGCCTCAAGGCCATTCCAGGCTTCAATCACATCAATGCCCTCTTTCTCCAGCTGGAATTTTACAATCTCCATATTCAGCTCGTTATCTTCTGCCACCAGAAATTTCATTCCCATCAGAGAGTCGCTTTCTTCTGTCTCCTCTATTTCCGGTTTGTTATTTTCTGATGTATCGACATCAAAAGGAAGCACCGCGGTAAATGTGGATCCCTTTCCTTTTTCGCTGGTGACCGATATGGTTCCTTCCATCTTGTCCACAATGCTCTTGGCAATAGACATTCCAAGGCCGGTTCCCTCATATTTCGATCTGGCAGAGATATTTTCCTGGGTAAACGGTTCGAAAATCCGCTGCACGAATTCCGGACTCATGCCGATTCCGGTATCCCGACACCGGAATTCAAGCTTCGCCGTCTTTCCGTCAAAGCCTAACTCTCTGCAGGAAAGAAAGACCTTTCCGTTCTCTTTATTATACTTCACCGCATTACCGATGATATTGATCATCAGGCGTTTCAAATAGATCGCACTGCCCAGAAGTCTGCTATGGGGCACATCGATTTCTTCTTCCAGGATCTCGACTCTTTTCTCTTCCGCCTGACGGGTGACGGTCTGAAATACTTCTGAAACTACCTCCTGAAGGCTGAAGGCTTCATGCTCCAGGACAATCTCTCCGGACTCCAGCTTGTTCATATCGAGAACCTCATTGATAAGCTCCAGGAGAATCTTGGAAGCACCCCGGATCTTCTCTCTGCATTCCCCCTGTTTGTCCAGATCGTCCTTGTATTTTTCTCCGATATCCAGCATTCCCATGATGCCGTTGATAGGTGTCCGGATATCATGCGACATACGAAGCAGGAAATCAGTCTTTGCCGCATTTGCCCTGTCTGCCTCTTCCTTTGCGGCAATCAGCTTTCGCTGATAATCCCTCTGTGTCGAGATAATATCCTCTGTATTTCGAAAGCCCACTACTAATTTTATAGGTTCCCCCGGTTTCGAAGTACGGATGAAAAGTCCGCTGTAATGCGTAATTTTCCCGCCTGCTGCTACGCGGAAGTTGATTTCCAGTTTTTCCCTTCCGTCCGCAAATTGCTCCTTCAGCCCCTCCGGCAGGACCAGCTTCAGAAAGCTTTCCCGATCCTCGCTGTAGATCCGTTCTTCCGTATATCTGCAAAAGTTTTCGGAATAACAGAAATTTTCCGGAAGAGCTCCGGCTTTTCTTAAGATCTCCTCGTCCAGTTTTACAATATTTCCGATATCCTGTTCCAAATCAATGGTATAGACTGCAATATAATCCGCTGCCAGCCCCATAATCAGGTGTCTGGATTCCTCCACCTGCATTCCGAGAGTACGCGGAAACTCTTCGTTAGCCTTCTGCTCTTTATCCGGAATCGAATGGTGGATATGAAGCACCCGCCATTTGCCGTCCCGAAGGCCGTAGAGCATCGTAAAGCGCGTATCCATATTCATGATGGCATAACCGTTTTCAAACATTCCGCGGATAAATACAGAGCCGTAAACCATATGGGTCGTTTCATCGATGGCACTTTCCTCTGCCTGAAAGTTCTCCCATTCAAAATGAACCTGCTCCCGCTGCGTCACCTCAAACTGAAAGGACTGATAAAACTCCTCGAGGTTCCGGTAAAACTCATGCTTTCCGGTGCCAATGACGCTCATGCTTTCATCCAGGAGATCGAGAATATCCATCGTTTCCTCCGTGGAAGCATTTAGATAGGAATCCAGGATATGTTCTGTCAGTTCTATAAAATTTATTGTCGACTCTTGTTCTCCCCACTCTTTTCTCTCTTCCGACATACTCTCGACGCTCCTTCTTATTTTCTTTCCATCATTATAACAAACTAAAAAAGGGAGCACAAGCAGTGCTCTCTTCTTCCTTACTCTTTTTCAAAGCTGATATATTTGGAATCCACGGTATAATTTTCCATATGAAGTGTGCCGGACAGCCCTTCCAGATCACCAAATATATCTTGGAGTCTTCCGGTTTTGTCCTCGAGGTCGTCACTGCTGCCCATAGCCACCTTCACATTTCCAAAATAAAGATTGAGGGTGAGATCGGAGGCAAATTCAATCTTATCCGGGCTCAGCTCATATTTTGTCAAAAGCTGGGTAATACTTAGGATTCGTGAAAAAATCTTGTCATCCTCGACCTTCAGCTTCTGATAGAGGGACAAGGACTGGAATTTCACACCGCTGATGCAGGGAATTCCCTCTTTCACATCCGTCGAGCTCTCTACCACGACTCCGTCCTTATCAAAATAAAAATTTGCCCCCATATAGGTTACGTAGCCGATGACACTCTTCTCATAGACCCGGATTTTCACCTTGCCGATGCCTTTTAAGCTTACCTCTATCTTGTCGACAAAGGGAATCTCTTCTTTATTAAAATATTTGTATTTCAGATAGAGATAGATGGAATTTTCCGTATACCGATCGGTAATGATGCGGTTTTTGATCTCCTCTTCACTGTAAAAGCTGTTCCCTGTAATCTCTACCTCTCGGATTTTGGAAAGACTGACGAGGATGAAAGCAATGAGGAGGAGCGCCGCCAGTACAATGGCGGCAGTCAAAATGTTCTTTCCTCTTCGTTTTCTCTCTTTGATTTTTTCACGTTCCCGGAATTTTACCATTTTTTACCTGAATCGGCCTTCTCTAAGCTTCGGAAAGGGCATGGACGTATTCCTTAAAAAGTCGGCCTCTTTGCTCATAATTATCAAACATTCCCCAGCTTGCACAGGCGGGAGACAAAAGTACCGCATCTCCGCTTTGCGCTTTCTCTGCACATACTTCTACAGCTTCCTTCAGATCTTTGACAAAAATAATATTTGTAAAGCCGTGTCTTCTGGCCGTCTCGGCGATCTGCTCCGCTGTCTGTCCGAGAAGTACCAGCCACTTCACCTTCTCCCCGAAGGAATCAATCCAGTCGTCAAAGGTCACATGCTTATCGTAGCCTCCTCCGATAACCAGGGTCGGACGGTTCATGGCCTCCACTGCCTTGATGGAAGCGTCTGTATTCGTTCCCTTTGAGTCGTTATAGTAGGCGACACCCTTTTTCTCCGCTACAAACTCAATCCGGTGCTCCACCGCTGTAAAGTGAAGGACGGTCTCGCGAATTTTATCAAGAGGCACTCCCATGGCCAGCGTAATTCCCACAGCTGCCATCACATTCTCATAGTTATGGGTTCCAAGAATCTTGAGATCCCGGACATCACAAACCTCTTCCTTCTTCTCCCCATCTCTCCAAATGATGGTGGTTCCGTCGAGATAGATTCCCTGTTCGAGAACCTCCTTCCGGCTAAAATAGCAGACCTTCGCCTTACATTCTTCCCCGAAACGCCTGGTCTCCGGGTCGTCATAGTTGAGGACGCAGGTATCCTCCACGGTCTGATTTTCTGCGATGCGCTCCTTCGTCCGGATATAGCATTCCATCGTATGATGACGGTTCAGATGATCCGGTGTGATATTCAGAATCGCACTGACCTCCGGATGAAAGTTTTCGATCGTCTCGAGCTGAAAGCTGCTTACCTCCGCAGCCGTAACGCTGCTGTCGGTCATGTTCAAGGCTTCCTGGGTATAGGCTGTTCCGATATTGCCTACTACGAAAACCTCCGGATAAGCGCTCTTTAAAATCTCTCCTACCAGTGTTGTTGTCGTTGTTTTTCCGTTTGTTCCGGTAATTGCGGCAATTTTGCCTTTTCCGAAATGATAGGCAAGCTCCAGCTCGCCCCAGATTACTGTCCCCTGCTTCTTCAATTCTTCCACAAGCGGCAGATCTACGGGCACTCCCGGACTTAAGATCGCAAGTTCTGTCTCCTTCTTTTCCTTTTCCGGAAATGCTCCCAGAATCATGCGGCACTGGCTTCCCTGTGACAGGCGGCTTCGTACTTCGCTCTCTGTCAGTTTCTCATTGCTGTCATAGAGGGTAGGCTTCGCACCGACTGCCTCCAGAAGCTTTACGGCTCCGATACCGCTGATGCCACTGCCTATCACTACTATCTTCTTATCCGTAATCATATCCATTCTCCTTAAAGTGCTAATAATCCTACTAAGCACAGAAGTATCGTCACAATGGTAAAGACTGCAACTACCCGCGTCTCCGACCAGCCGCCCAGCTCAAAATGATGATGGATCGGTGCCATACGGAAAATTCTCTTTCCGCCTGTCTTTTTAAAATAAGTCACCTGAATCATAACGGAGAGGATCTCGACCCAGTAAATCAAGGCTACAATCAGAATGAAAATAGGCAGGTTCATCATATAGGCTGCCGCCGATACGAAACCACCCAGAGCCAGAGAACCGGTATCTCCCATAAAGACCTTGGCCGGAAATACATTATAAAGGAGGAAGCCTAAAAGACTTCCCACTACAGCGCAGGTAATGGGATGGATCCCACCATCCAGTCCTACCGATACTACCGTAAAGAAGGCGGCGATGATGACGGTAACACTCGATGCAAGGCCATCCAGTCCATCGGTAAAGTTTGACCCGTTTACCGTTCCGATGATAGCCAAAAATCCTACCGGAATCGCTGCCCATCCAAGATGCAGCTCGCGTCCGGACAAAAACGGGATACGCATCGCCATATCTCCTCCGGTCATCCGATAATAATAGAAGAGAAATAAGCCGGTTACGACAAACTGTCCCAGCATCTTCTGCTTCGGTGTCAGTCCCTCTGAGCGATGCAGAACAATCTTGATCGAATCATCGAGAAAGCCCACCAGACCAAAACCCAGTGTCATAAGAAGAACCGGGAGAATCCTCGGATAATCTTTTACATAAAGTAAGGCTGTCACCAGAATGGCTGCCAGGATCATGACACCACCCATCGTAGGTGTACCTGTCTTTTTCAGATGGCTCTTTGGTCCATCCTCTCTTTCGGTCTGACCGAATTTCAACTTATGAAGCAAAGGAATCACGATGGGTCCCAGAGCTGCACTGATCGCAAAGGAAATCAGTACCGGAAAAATCAATGTATATAGATTCATTCTTTCTTACCCCTCATTCTTACAGTAATAATTCGTAACTATTCCACTCTTAGTCTCCCGACAGGATCGGGCTATCGTAGTCGTCCACCGGGCCGCTGTCTCCATCGGCTGCAGCTTCCTCCTCGGTCGGCATCTTTACCACCTCTCCGGTATTCGGATCCACGAGAGTTCCTTCTTCCGTCGTCGTCTCTTCTGTGGTTTCCTCGGAAGTCGTCTCAGTCTCGGCCGCGGCTGCTTTTTCCGCTTCTACCTCATCCTTCATATCCTCCGGAATCTCTGCCGTCGCATAGATATTCAGGTAAGGCATAGCCTCTTTCATGATATTTTTAAAGATTTCCTGGGCAAAGGCACTGCTGGCCTGCGTCGTCGGACTGTCTGCATTTGGCTCATCGACTACGACATAGCAAACGACCTGAGGATTGTCCGCAGGTGCAAAGCCGATAAAGGATACCAGATACTTTTTCTCCGACCGGGGAATTTTCTGCGCTGTTCCTGTCTTTCCGCCCATCGTATAGCCTGCTACCCTGGCTTTTCTACCGGTAGCATTGTTGCCGTTGGCATCCGCCTCACCGTACATCGTATTGTACAAGTACCCGCGAATCAGAGAAGAGGTTTTATTTGAAATCGTCTGGCGTACCAATACCGGATTCGTCGTAGAGACTGTTCCGCCATCGGCATTCAGGATCTTCTTGACTACATGGGGCTGATAATAATAACCACCGTTGATGACCGAACTAAAGGCTGCTGCCACCTGAATCATCGAGGTGTTGAAGCCCTGACCGAAGGAACTCGTCGCCAGCTCCACAGGCCCCATCGTATCCTTCGTGAAGACCGTCGAAGCGTTGTTGGTCTCACCGGGCAGGTCAATATTGGTTTTCAGGCCAAAGTTAAAGATCTGCTGATATTTCAGAAAATTGTCGTAGCCAATCATGGCTCCCATCTGCATCAGGGCATCGTTGCAGGAAAACATCAGCGACCCTTCCAGAGAGATGATGCCGTGACCGGTCTTTTTCGCACACTTGATCTTGGACTGTCCCTGTACGATGACCTGACCGCCGTCACATAGGAAGGTGGTGGAATCATTGACCAGACCAAGCTCCAGAGCCGCCGCGACCGTCATCGGTTTTACGGTCGAACCGGGCTCGTAGCCATCGCTGATGCAGAAATTACGCCACATCTGATTCATCGCATCGAGCTGCTCTTCCTCGGACATCGCATCCACTTCCTCCTGGGTCAGGTATCCGTTGCCAACCAGATCCTGAGGATTGTTCAGATCGAAGTCCACATCTCCGGCCATGGCCAGAATCTCACCATTTTGCGGATTCATCATCAGCACACCGATATTCTTTGCCGCCGGTCCCTCTGTATTTTTATTGGTATAATCTTCGATAAATTTGTCGATATATTTCTCTACAATCTGCTGCAGGGTTACATCGATGGTGGATACTACGGTATTGCCGTCCACGGCCTTCTGCACAGAGGTAGTCTGCTCCAGATCTTCATTCAGATACTTGTAGCTTCGGCCATTCACACCGTTCAGCGTGCTGCTGTACTGTTCCTCGATGCCGGTCTGACCCTGATTTCCTGTAACCGTGTAACCGATGACATGGCAGGCCAGAGAATTGTACGGATAACGGCGAATGTAAGAATCTTCAAACCAGACACCCTTGATTTTGCTTCCGGTTTTTTCATCCTCCTGCGCTGCCTTAAAGTCTGCGATCTCATCCTTGCTGAGCTGCTTCTTTAAAATGACATAGCTGCTGTCCTTCTTCTCGCTCAAGGTTGTCCGAAGCTCCGACTCGTCCAGCTCAAAATACTGCACCAGAGCCTGAATCGTCGGCTCCACACAGTCCTTCTCTGCATCCTCCTTATCCTGATTTTGCAAAAGCACCTTCGGATCCAGGATCAGGTTGTATACCTTCTCACTGGTGGCCAGAATTGTGCCGTTGCGATCCAGAATATCTCCGCGGCGATAGGGCAGGGTCGTACTGTTCGTATCCTGCTGTGCCAATACCTTCTTTGTATACTTATCACCGCTGGTCTTATTGATATAAGCCAGTCTTACATCTACTCCAATCAGGGCTACTACTATCAGTGCAAAGATCAAGGCCAGCTTTTGCTTGATGCGATTCGCCATTATGGTCTGTCTGCGCCGTCTTGCTTTTTTTCTTTCGTTCAAAACAATCACCTATTCACGGTGCCAAGCAATCCCTTCAGACCTTCCTTGTCCTCCGGAATGTCAGCATACTGCTTTACGTAATCGCTCCCCTCATTGTCGTAAAGTACTACCTGATCCTCTGTGGCATAGACCATGCCAAGTTCATTTACTGCGATATCCCGGATCTTCTCCAGATCTACCGAAGTCGTCACCCGGTTATATTCGTCATCATTTTCATCCTTCAGCTTGGATAACTGTGTCTCCAGGGCGGCGATGTTTTTTACCCTCGCGGTATTATCCGCCTGCAGCTTCAGATATCCCACGCAGACCCACATAGCCACGCCAAGAGCAGCTGTCAGAAAAATCACATAACCGATGCCCATGTGCTGGGTTTTGACCCTGCGCCCGGAATACAGCGACGGCTCCTGCTTTTCACGCCTCTCGAAAGACTCCCTTTCCCGAAGTCTCCGGACTGCCGTTCCGTCCACATAAGCCTGCTGTCTTCTGCCTGTATCGTTTTTTCTGTCCGTGTAGATACTTCTAATCTCAGCCATATTACACTTCCTGGTTCTCGATCCGCTCAAAAACGCGAAGCTTCGCGCTCTTCGATCGCTTGTTGTATTCTAATTCCTCCGCTCCCGGAGCAATAGGTTTTCGAATCGGCGACCTGCCCTTTGACTTCTTTCCGCATACACAAACCGGAAAATTCGGTGGGCAGGTACAGGGATTTTCATTTGCCTTAAAGATCGTCTTCACAATCCGATCCTCCAGGGAATGGAAGGTAATCACGCAGATTCTTCCGCCCGGATTCAAAAGATCGATCATATCATCCAGCGAATTCTTCAATACTTCCAGCTCCTGGTTGAGCTCGATACGGATAGCCTGAAAGGTTCGCTTCGCCGGATGACCGCCTGCCGCTCTTACCTTTGCTGGAATCGCTGCCCTTATGATCTCTGTCAGCTCTCCCGTCGTCTCGATAGGCTTTTTTTCTCTGGCCAGCGCGATATGCTTTGCGATATTGGCCGCGAACTTTTCTTCTCCGTAGTCGCGTAAGATTCGATAAAGCTCATGCTCCGTATAGCCATTGACGATATCCCGGGCTGTCTTTGTCTGACGCTGATCCATCCGCATATCCAGCGGTGCATCCACCCGGTATGTAAAGCCTCGTTCCGCTGCATCCAGCTGGTAGGAAGAAACACCTAAATCGAGGACAATGCCGTCTACATGGTGAATCCCAAGCTTTTCCAGTTCCCGGCGCATATGGCAATAGTTGCTTCTCACGATCGTCACGCGATTTCCAAATTCTTCCAGCCTCTCTCCGGCCGCCGCAATGGCATCCGCATCCTGATCGATGCCTATCAGCCGTCCCTTATCCGAGAGTCTCTTACAAATCTCATAGGAATGTCCGCCGCCTCCGAGGGTTCCGTCTACATAAATGCCATCCGGACGAATATGCAATTGTTCAATCGTCTCATGCAATAAGACGGATACATGGGAAAATTCCATCTCAATCCTCTTTTCACGGGTTTCTCTTAAATATCAAGTCCCAGCGCTGTCAGCTGTCCGGCGATGGCATCCATATCCATCTCTTCGTAATTATTATTCTGGTTCCACTTCTCCTCACTCCAAACCTCGATGCGATTCAAAAGTCCCGCCAGAATAACTTCCTTCTCAATTCCTGCAAATTTCCGTAAGGTTGCCGGAATCAAGACTCTTCCCTGCTTATCAAACTCACAGGATGTGGCACCTGCCGTCAGGAAACGCACAAAGGATCGCGCATCCTTATTCGTCATAGGGAGCTGCTTCAGCTTCTCCTCGTAGCTTTCCCATTCATTCATAGGAAATACGAAAAGACAGCCATCCAGTCCTCTCGTCACGATACACTCGTCACCCAGCTTTTCGCGAAACTTTGAAGGAATGATCAGCCTGCCCTTGGTGTCGACCGTATGGTTGTATTCGCCCCGGAACATAACGTCACCCCACTCTCAACGGCTGCGGGTTTTCACCACTTCGATGTACTCTCCCACCACTTTTCACCACATTTCACCACTCATGTCCTAATAATATCTTAATTATTTCTAAAAATCAATACCTTAGAACAGACAATTTACTTTTTTGTCCGGTTATGATATAGTACTTGAGAATGCTATGAATATAGGTAACTAAGGAGGATATAGATTCAGATGAAATTAGGTATTGTGGGGCTTCCGAACGTAGGAAAAAGTACCCTTTTTAATTCTTTGACAAAGGCAGGCGCCCTGTCCGCCAACTATCCCTTTGCCACCATCGACCCGAATGTAGGCATTGTATCCGTACCGGATGATCGGATCGTAAAGCTGGGTGAGCTATATCATACAAAAAAGGTCACACCGGCTACCATCGAGTTCGTCGATATCGCAGGTCTTGTAAAGGGTGCCAGCAAGGGAGAAGGACTGGGCAACCAGTTTCTCGCAAATATCCGGGAAGTGGATGCCATCGTCCATGTCGTGCGCTGTTTTGAGGACACGAATATCATCCATGTAGACGGCTCCATCGATCCCGCGAGAGATATTGAGACCATCAACCTGGAGCTGATCTTTTCCGATATTGAGATCCTGGATCGCAGAATTTCCAAGATTGCGAAGCAGGCTAAGATGGATAAGACTCTTGGCAAGGAGCTGGAGCTTGTAGAGGCCATCAAAGCACATCTTGAGGATGGAAAGATGGCACGAACCTTCGAGGTTCCGGATGATGAGGATGCGCAGAACTGGTTTAAAACCTACAATCTTCTGACTGCTAAGCCCACCATCTATGCTGCCAACGTGACTGAGGACGATCTCGCAGACGACGGAGCATCCAATCCCCATGTAGCAAAGGTACGGGCAATGGCGAAGGATGAGGGCGCCGAGGTATTCGTGATCTGTGCACAGATCGAGCAGGAGCTCTCGGAACTCGATGAAGAGGAAAAGAAGGAATATCTGGAGGATCTCGGAGTAGAATCCAGCGGCCTTGATAAGCTGGTGGCTGCAAGCTACAGCCTTCTCGGCCTCATCAGTTTCCTGACGGCCGGTGAGGATGAGTGCCGTGCCTGGACGATCAAAAAGGGAACCAAGGCACCCCAGGCAGCCGGAAAGATTCATACGGATTTTGAGCGTGGATTTATCAAGGCTGAGGTCGTAAACTACCAGGATCTTCTGGACAACGGCAGCCTCTCCGCTGCGAGAGAAAAGGGAATCGTCGGAATGGAAGGAAAAGAGTATGTCGTAAAAGACGGTGATGTCATTTTGTTCCGGTTTAATGTATAAATAGACAGAAACGGACGGAGACCGGGAGAAAAATTTCCACGTTCGGGGACAAATAGCCCCTCCTTAGGAAATTTTTCTCCCGGTCTCCTGTTTATTCAAAGAATCGTATGTTTTGAGTTGATAGAAAAACAGCGGCTGCGGGAAAGCTTTTCCTAAGGAGGGGCTATTTGTCCCCGAACGTGGAAAATTTTCCCCGCAGCCGCGTCCGTCTTAAATCGCCTCTATTTCAAGGTGCTTAAACTAAGATTTTATAGCTGCTTTATTATAGCTTCTACCTTATCCCGCTGCAGCAAAAGGTTGAAACCAGCCGGATTCAGCGCAAATCCCTTTGCATCCTTGATAAGCGGTGGTACCAGATTTTTAAAGGGCACTGACAGTACCTGAAGCTTTCTCGGATTTTTCTGCCGGAACTTTTCGAACTCCCAGAGATCGGAAAAGATCGGCTGAATCATATCTCCGGATCCATTCTTTAAAAACGGAACCTTCACATCCGGATTTGGCTTTGTAAGATCCAGCTTTTCCTTCACATCGGTTACATCCAGTGCCAGCACAAAACGGGATCTCTTCAGATCAGCAATCAGCTCCTGCTCCATCTCACGCAGGCGGGCTGCTCGCTCCGGATCGGGTGCATTCTGATTAATCCGGCGTACTTCCTGTAAAAAGTAAACTCCGGTCAGCTGCAGGGACGCATTGATCACCGGCGGCATATTATCCTTTTGCTCCGGCTTCTTTAAGGTTACAACCTGCTCCAGTTCCAGATAGCTGAAACCACAGCCATTGTGAAAGGCGACCCGGTTGATGCCCGTCAGATAGAGTCCCGTATAAAATGCGGACATCTTCTCCTTGGTGATTTCTGTCACCACCGTCGGATAGCCCTGTTCCTCCAGTTTTTCCCCGTATTTCGAAGCATCTTCCTTATTTTCAAAGACGGCCGTCTGGTCGTCAAAGGTCTCTGCATCGCACTCAGCGAAGGGAAGATTCGTGGCTTTGGAAATCAAAACATAAAAATGCTCCAGCTTCTGCAAATTTTTGATCATCAGTCTTTCATCTGTATTCATAACTCTTTCTTCCTCCCCCTATAATTTACCCCAATCGCACGGTCTGGTCAATGCCCACCGAACAGATCATCGCTCCGGCTTCGGTCTTCATGCCGTGCTTTCGATTCACAGTCTCCATAATAACTGCCTTTTTCTCAGCCGTCGTCATGATCACTACAATCTCTTTTTCTGTCTGGAATTGCATTCCATAAAACTTCTCTGTATCCTCCGGTCCTGCCCAGCGGGAACGAAGGATCGTACCGCCTCTAGCTCCCGCTGCCCGGGCTGTATTCATAATTTCGTCCGTATGCCCGTGATTGGCTACAATCAGAATCAGACTGTTCTTTCCCTGTGTCTCCACCTTCCTGCCCTCCATTTCTTCCGGAATCTCCTCTGCAATCAGCGCTGCCATAATCCGGCTCATACCGGTCAGCGGCACCGATGCTACAATCCCCTTACACTCTGCGGTCTCCGCCGTTCCCTGATCCAATCGCTCCATCAGCTCGTCGATACAGCGTCCCTCTCCAAAGCTTATCAGCACGGTTCTCTCTGAGCCACCAAAGCCCAGCACCTCCAAAAGCTCGGAGGAGGCGGTTCCTCTTCCGATGCTTTGAAAATGGGTAGTCACAAAATGCTCTCCATAAAGCTTTGTAAGAATCTTGCCCTGTCCCCGCTCTACAATGGTAAGCATCAGCTTCATTTTGTCCTGACTCATCTCTCTACCTCCGCTCATTCTCCATCAAAATACAGGATGTCATCCGGCAGTTCCCAAATACTCTGCACCTGTGGCTTTGCAAACGCTTTGCGCTTCTTTTTCTCCAGGTATCTTCGGATATTGCTTCGAAGTCCCAGAAGTTGAATCGTCAGAAGGGGCGTCATGGCTACCATGGCTACGATTCCAAAGGCATCCGTCATCAGATTGCCGCCAATGGCATCACAGGCTCCCATCGCCATAGGAAGCAGAAAGGTGGCCGTCATCGGTCCGCTCGCCACCCCACCTGAGTCAAAGGCAATACCGGTAAAAATCTGCGGAACAAAAAATGTCATAAGAAGTGAAATGCCGTATCCGGGAATCAGAAACCAGAGAATCGGGATGCCGGTCAGGATCCGGAGCATGGCGATTCCCACAGAAATACAGATTCCCACGGACAAACTGTTCTGGATCTCCTTCTGTGTAATGGAGCCATTGGAAATTTCTTCCACCCGTCTGGTCAGCACCTGCACAGCCGGCTCTGCCTTTACGATAAAGTATCCAATCAGCATTCCAACCGGAACCAGCAGCCATCGGTTCGTACCGGATGCAATCGAGGTACCGATCAGCTCGCCTGCCGGCATAAAGCCTACATTTACGCCTGTAAGGAACAACACCAGTCCCAGATAGGTATACAAAAGGCCGGCTCCGATACGCAGTACTTGTAAGCCATGAAAACGCCGAAAGACCAGCTGATATCCCAAAAACAAAATGGCAATGGGCAGAATCGCCACCGCTACCTCTCTGGCATAAATCGGGATTCCGGCTGCAAATTGCCGAGCTGCGTCTGCCGTCGTCACAAGCTCTGTGAGACTCACCGGTGTATAGGAAATTTCTTCCGGCCGGTATACGATTCCCAGAAGCAGAACTGCCAGTATCGGTCCAATGCTGCACAGCGAAATCAAGCCAAAGCTGTCGCTGCTGGAATTTTTATCACTTCGAACAGACGCCATACCGACGCCAAATGCCATAATAAAGGGAACGGTCACCGGTCCTGTGGTAACGCCGCCTGAATCAAAGGCAACAGGGATAAAGGACTCCGGTGCAAGAATGGTAAGACCGAATATCGTAAGATACAAACCTACAAGGAGGTACGATAAAGGAATGCGAAGCAGCATACGAAGCACTGCCACGGCAAGAAAGAGGCCAACGCCCGCAGCTACCGTGAGAATCAGCGTCCGGTTCGGAATCGAAGGAACCTGTTCTGCCAAAACCTGCAGATCTGGTTCTGCTATGGTGATCAAAAAGCCCAGTAGCAGGCAGACCGATACGGCAATCCACATTTTCCGTGTTCTGCTCATCTGAACGCCCATGCCCTCTCCCATCGGGATCATGGACATATCCACGCCCATATTAAACAGCCCCATACCCAGAATCAAAAGCACTGCTCCAAACAGAAACAGCACCAGGGTTCCGGTACTCAGCGGTGCTGCCGTAATACTTAAGAGCAATACAATCACCGTGATCGGCAGCACTGCCGTAACCGACTCATATACTTTCTCTCTTAATGCTTTTCCTACTCCTCTATATCGCATCCGACTCCTCCTTTTCCGAAATGTTGCTTTATTCTATCACAGAAACCCTCGGGAAAGGTGTAAAAATTTTATTAAAATTCATAACTTTTCAGAATTTTCGGATATTCTCATCCTCGCCTCCATCCTTGTCGATGGAGCGAATCACTACATCATAGCCACCGTCTCCCACCTGTATATGGACCCGGTCGCCTGCCTTATGCCCTAAAAGAGCCTTTCCCATGGGAGACTCGATGCTGATACGGCCTTCCAGCGAATTGCCGCGGATGGAGGTGACAATCTTTACCTCCTCCGTCTCATCCTCATCCTCGTAGTAAAGTACTACCTTCGTGTCCATGCCGACCTCATCTGCCTTCGAATGATCCTCTACCACCTTCGCAGTTTTTAACATTCTTTCCAGATAACGGATCCTGCTCTCGTTCTGGTTTTTATCCTTTTTTGCCGCATAATATTCGAAATTTTCACTTAAGTCGCCATGCGCCCTGGCTTCCTTGACCGCCTCGATGGCTTCTTTTCGAACCACCAGCTTCCGGTGCTCGATTTCCTGCTGAATCTTTTCTACATCCTGCTTTGTCAGCTGCTCCCTCATACCTATTCCTCTCCTTCCCTCATTCGTCCGCTGTGCTTTTCATTTCTCATCGTCCGAACGGAAATTCCATTTACTTCTACGCGGTCATCCACCGGAATCACCAGACACTGTCTGCCGTCGATGATGCGGGTTTCCACCAGATCCGCGCGTTCCGGATTCACTTGAATGACCACATCTGCCGCTTTGATCTCAAACTTTCTCGTATTCATTACATTGGAGGCCAGAAATTCTGTCTTCGCTCCCACGGATTCCTCGTAGCGTTCCTCGATTTCTTCCATCTTTTCTGCTTCCACACCACTCTCTGCAAAGAGATGCTTTACCTCGGCTTGACTGAGCACTAGAGGCTCCGGCTCATCCTTCTTTTCCTCTGCCATCTCATAGAGCTTTTCATGGATGTTTCGAACTGCTTCATAGTCGCACTCCTCGCCCAGAGTCTCCTCGATCATGGCGTTGAAGGTGTCCTTCTGATCCGCAGCTGTCAATGGTGTCCCGCAGCCGAACATGCCTTCCACAAAATCGTCCTTCAGTTCTTCCGCGTTCTTGGAATAATAGAGCATACTATGCAAATCCGTGCTGCGATCCTGAAAGGCCGGGAACAAAAAGCCCGCCATCGGAAGCTCCACCAGCCAATCCCGGACACGGGAGCCGAAACGGTTGCTCTCCGCGTCATAGCTTAAGCCCGCCTTGGAGAGGTTCACCGGACAGATAGCTGTCAGAAGATATTCGTATACCTCGTCCGATGCATCAAACATTTCCTCATTATCCGAAGCCTTGCCCGGTATATCGTAGAGGCCATGTACCACCAGAATCAGATAATTTTCTCCATACTCATAATTTTCTATGATCCGATTGTAAAATTCTTCCAGTAGTGTATCATCCTTCAGCTTACTGTCACGAAGCTTCAGCAAAAATTCCTGCTGCCCGTCTTCCATCTCGGCTTCCAGCGGAAATTCCAGATTTACCAGATTCTTTCCCACTGTGCCGGAGAGACTCTTCCGGAAGATTTCAAAATACTTGAAGCACTCCTCCTCGGACTGGGAGAGAAAGGCTTCCTTCATCTCGCTTTTTTTATTCTTTTCACCATCCACATAGCAGGCGCACAGCCTGGTCAAGGCGCAGTTCTGGGGTGTAAACTGCTTTTTGATTTCCGAAATTTCTTTTTTATTCATGTAAAATTCACTCCTGAATCACTTTCTCTGTAATATCTATTCTTCTGCCGCCAGAATCTCCTCGATCCAGCCACGAACCTCTTCCGACAGATTCTCAAACAGATAATTCTTACCGCCGACCGGCTTCTGTTCTATACTTTTCCGAAGCTCGCTTCCGGTTACATCTACGAGCTCCCGAAGGCCTGCCGCAGAAAGTCGTGAGGCTCCCTGTCCCATGATAATCACCTGCTCCAGACCGTCGGAGGTGGCCACTGTCACCTGGTACCTTCGTCCCAGCTCATGAACAGTCTTTTCGATATACTGATCGGCTGTCTCGGCTTCCTTTGTATACACGACATGGATATTATGATACTGGAAGATCTCTCTGGTTCCTCCCTCCACACGGTAGGCGTCAAAGACCAGAATCAGCGTGCAGCCAAGGGCGCCCTGCAGATTTGACAAAATGTCCATAAGCTTTCCTCTGGCGGATTCCAGATTGATTTCCGACAGGGCTTTCAAATCCTCCCAGGCAAAAATAATATTATAGCCGTCTACCAGAAGGTATTCCTTTTCCTTTTTGCGCAGCTTAATCTCACGCTTTCCCATATCCTCCGGTTCGCTTCGGAAGCTTCGTTCCACCCGACCTACCCCCTGGCGGTCGCGCCGGATCGGCCCGTAGGTTCGCTCAAAAATAGCATCCAGCTCCTTTGGATCCACGGCTCCCAGAGACGACTGACTGCGTCTCGCCATCTCAAGCCCTGCCTCTTTCGGTTCCTTCTTCGGGCGCAGCACACTGTCCTGGTGCATATAGGAAAAGACCTGATTCCAGGGCACATAAAAGCCTGCACCGTGGGCGCAGAAGATTGACCCAGTCGGATTTGGGATATCCGCTTCCGAATCATATCCCGCTGCCGCGATCACCTCTTCTGCATTGCCGCAGGGACCGTAGCCCTTCAGGCTGCAGGACAGATGACCAAGCCCTCTCGTATAGGCCGTTACCTCTGCCGCATAGCCCTGCATCCGGGATACAGGCGCAGAGCCGTTTAAAATCATCTGTCCATTCTCATTCTCCGGTTCAGAAAAAGTACCTGACATTTTCTGAATATCCGTCATAGCCCGTCCGAGCTTATCTGCCGGAATCGTCAGCCGGAATTCATAGAAGGGCTCCAAAAGCACGCTTTTTGCCTGCTTCAGACCCTGCCGGACTGCCCGGTAGGTGGCCTGCCGGAAATCGCCGCCCTCTGTATGCTTGGCATGCGCCCGACCTGCCGCCAGCGTAATCTTCATATCTGTAATCTCAGACCCGGTCAGCACGCCCGGGTGACTGCGTTCGGAAAGATGAGTCAAAATCAACCTCTGCCAGTTCCGATCAAGCTCATCCTCGCTGCAGCTGCTCGCAAAGGTCAGACCGCTGCCCGGCTCGCCTGGCTCCAGGATCAGATGCACTTCCGCATAGTGTCGCAAGGGTTCGAAATGACCGACACCCTCCACTACATTTTCAATGGTTTCCTTGTATACAATACTCCCTGCACCGAATTCTACCGGCACACCAAAGCGCTCCTGCATCAGGCTTTTCAAGATCTCGATCTGAACCTCTCCCATCACTCGCACATGGATCTCGGAAAGCTCCTCCCTCCAGACCACATGCAGCTCCGGAAGCTCCTCCTCCAGACGACGAAGCTTCTGCAAAAGCTCATGTAGATTGCACCCCTCCGGCGGCAATAATTGATAGGTCAATACGGGCTCCAAAGCCGGAGTCGGACCTTTTTTCTCCATTCCCAGGCCTTCTCCCGCCCAGGTTCGCGAAAGCCCCGTCACCGCGCAGACGGTACCGGCCAGAGCCTCCTGTACGGCCTCAAAGCTATTGCCGGAATAAAGGCGGATCTGATCGGCCTTTTCCTCCCAGCCTTCGCCGTCCTGCTCTCCGCTGAGTAACTGTTTGACTTTCAGGCTTCCACCGGTCACCTTCAGATAGCTTAACCGATTGCCCTGTTCATCCCGGCCAATCTTGTATACACGGGCGCCAAATTCTGCCGGATAGCTTTGCGGTTCCATATAACGAGCCATACCATCCAGAAATTCCTGCACGCCCTCATCCTTCAGAGCCGAACCAAAATAACAAGGGTAAAGCTTGCGCTCCCTTATCTGTCTGGCAATCCTATCTGCATCCAGCATCCCCTCTTCCAGAAACTGTTCCAGCAATGTCTCATCACAGACTGCTACATCTTCCCAGATATCCATCTCTGTCCGGTCTGCTGTAAAGTCCACACAACATCCATTTAGAGCTTCCTTAAGTTCCTCAAGGAGAGCCGCCCTGTCAGTTCCCGGCTGATCCATTTTATTGACAAATAAGAATACCGGGATCTGATACTGCTTTAAAAGCTTCCAGAGAGTTCTCACATGAGCCTGCACGCCATCTGCACCGTTGATCACCAATATAGCGTAGTCCAGCACCCAGAGGGTTCGTTCCATCTCAGCCGAGAAATCCACATGCCCCGGTGTATCTAAGAGTGATGCTTTCCACTCTTTTAGCTGAAGCTGTGCCTGGCTTGTAAATATCGTAATGCCTCTGGCACGCTCAAGCTTATGTGTATCCATATGAGCGTCACCATGATCCACGCGTCCGGCCTTCCTTATCGCACCGCAATGATAGAGCATGGCTTCCGCCAATGTTGTCTTTCCCGCGTCCACATGCGCCAGGATTCCAATCGTCGTTCTCTTTTCCATACATTCAAACCTCGGATTTCATTCTAACACAAAATGTTTGTTCGGGGAATAAAAAACGATAGTATATAACTAAAACCTCCCATATTACCATATATTCCCTTATATGCAAAGAAGAACCTTTCAGAAAATTTGTGCTATTTTCTAAAAAGTTCTTCTCGTTAATTCACATTTTCTATTTTCAGTGTAACTATTCAGAACCCCATTCGCAAAATCGCCTCTGCGAGGCTTTACTTTTGCTCATGTGGTTACCTCGCCATATAAAACTGCTTATCTGCCTGAATGCAAGCATTCGCAGAACGCAGTTTTGCATGGCTCTGAATAGTTACTTTTCATTTTACAACGTCTTCGTCGTCCACTTGCTCATATCCCACACTTCTCCGACCACATCCTGATAAAACTCCGGCTCGTGGCAAATCAGAAGAATACTTCCCCGATATTCCTTCAGCGCACGCTTCAGCTCGTCCTTGGCATCCACATCCAGGTGGTTTGTCGGCTCGTCAAGGAGAAGGAAATTCGTGTCACGGTTGATGAGCTTGCAAAGGCGAACCTTCGCCTGCTCGCCGCCGCTTAGGACGCGAACCTGGCTTTCGATATGCTTGGTGGTCAGGCCGCATTTGGCCAGGGCTGCGCGGATTTCCTGCTGGTTGTAGGAGGGAAATTCATTCCAGATCTCGTCGATGCAGGTGGTTTTGTTGTCGCCCTTGACTTCCTGCTCGAAGTAGCCAAGCTGTAGGTTTTCACCCAGCTCGCAGCTGCCGGACAGGGAGGGAATCAGCCCCAGGATGCTTTTTAAAAGCGTCGTTTTTCCGATACCATTGGTTCCGACCAGGGCAATCTTCTGCCCGCGTTCCATACTGAAATTCAGCGGTTTGGACAAGGCTTCTGTATAGCCGATGACCAGATCCTTTGTCTCGAAAAGCATTTTCCCGGGTGTGCGGCCGTAGCGGAAATTGAACTCCGGCTTCGGCTTCTCGGCTGCCAACTCGATGACGTCCATTTTATCAAGCTTCTTCTGGCGGGACATCGCCATATTCCGGGTGGAAACTCTGGCCTTATTGCGGGCTACGAAATCCTTCAGCTCGCTGATTTCCTGCTGCTGGCGGCGGTAAGCTGCCTCTAACTGTGCCTTCTTGACCGCATAGACTTCCTCGAAATGGGTATAATCGCCCACATAACGATTCAGCTCCTGATTTTCCATATGGTAAATGATATTGACGACCTCATTCATAAAGGGTACGTCATGGGAAATCAGGATAAATGCATTTTCATAATCCAGAAGATAGCGCTTCAGCCAGCCGATATGCTCCTCGTCAAGGTAATTGGTCGGTTCGTCGAGAAGCAGAATATCCGGCTTCTCAAGGAGTAGCTTGGCCAGCAGAACCTTAGTTCTCTGTCCGCCGCTTAAATCCGTTACGTCCCGGTCAAGACCCAGATCCAGAAGTCCCAGCGCCCGCGCTACTTCTTCTACTTTCGCATCAATGGTATAGAAATCGTGAAGGGTCAGCTCGTCCTGGATGGTTCCAAGCTCCTCCATCAGGGCATCCATATCATCCCCGGCGTCTCCAAGCATGTCGCAGATTTCATTCATCCGCTCTTCCTTTTTAAGAAGCGGGTCAAAGGCGGACTTCAGTACTTGGCCGACCGTCATCCCTTTTTCCAGCACCGCATGCTGATCGAGATATCCGGCATGGACATTTTTTGCCCATTCCACCTTTCCCTCATCAGGCATCAGCTTGCCGGTCACAATACTTAAAAAGGTGGATTTTCCTTCTCCATTCGCACCCACTAGGCCGATGTGCTCGCCCTTCAGCAGGCGAAAGGATACATCGGTAAAAATAGCCCTGTCTCCAAATCCATGGGTCAGATGCTCTACATTTAAAATACTCATAACGCACTCCCTGCTCTTATCTGTTCTGCTGCTTCCTCTGCTGTCTCCGTATAAATATCAAAGCTTCCTTCCGTCAATTCCTGTTCCCAGGCGATGACCTGGATTCCGATGCCTCTGGCTGCTGCCAATACTCCTTCCAGAGCTTCGCGGTGATTTGCATGGATGGCGATCAGATCTGCCTTCTCTGCCACCAGATCATCCACAGCCAGCATCTGGTATTCGACAGGGTTCACATCGCAGAGGACAAAGCTGTGATAGGAAAGCTCTCTGGCACTGGCTGCCTCCTCGGCTGTGACATCCGGAGTTTTGACGATAAGCTCTGCTCCAAGCTCCAAGGCAAGTGCCTGAAAAAGCTCTTTTGTCGCTTCATTTTCCGCATCGTCCTTACTGCTTAGGATCAGACCGATGCGAAGGGGCTGCTTCTTCGTCGTTGCCTCTGTCTCTGTTTCTGTCTGTTCTGCAGATTCTTCCTTCGTAGCCTCTTGTTTCGTTTCCTGACAGCCGCCCAAAAGTGAAAAGATGCAAAGGACTGCCGCCAGCAAAAGATAGCTCCATTTTTTATCCTTCATAACGCACCGCCAGATACCAGGTATCCTCCTTCTCACTGATCCGCCATTCTTTTAAAAGCTTCATTTCTTTCCTTTCACGAATCCAGCGCTTTGCATAGCCCCGGTCATGCACATAGACAAAGATCATACCGCCCGGCTTCAGCCATTCTCCGGCTCGTTCAAAGAGGGCGCGGTACAGGCAGTCCACATCGTGGGCGCTGCGATTCTTTCCTTCTCCCGGCATATCCGTGATGATCTCGTCAAATTTGTATTCATGCCGAAAGTCTCGCATATCCCGGTTGATAAAATGAGCCGGAATCCCGGCTGCTGCCGCATTTTCCCGCGCTCCCTGTATCGCCTGCCCGAAGACATCGATGCCGTAGAGGGTATCCGCATGCAGCCCATAATTGCGCTCAAAAAGCAGGGTTCCCACTCCGCAGAAGGGATCTAAGACCCTGGCATTCTCCTTTTCATAGGGCTTTGCCAAGGCCGCCAGCATCGCTGCCAGTGCCGGCTGCATGGATGCTGCAATGCTTTTTCTACGATAGGCAAAGCGGCGATCTGGCAGATTGGAAAATTTTACTAGCGGCAGGAAGCCACCGGATTTTCTTTCTATCAGACGAAGCTCTACCTCATAGTCCGAGGTATCATTTAAAAGAGTGCCGCCACTCTCCAGCATCAGCCCGTCTGCCAGCTTTTTCGTGAATCGGCTGCGCTCCTCCAGATTCATCTTGCTCCGGCACTCAATGCGAAATTTCCAGGGGCTACTTCCTTCCAGATGCTGTTTCAAAAGCTCTCGAAGATTGGATGCTGCAAGCTCCTTTGCCGCATCTTCTCTGGATACTTCCTCTATATTCAGGACGAACAATAATTCCCGCCAGGTACGGATAGTGAGAAGCTCGGAAAGATCACCACCGCTTACCCGGATGCCGGATCCCATCAGCGCGATGCTTCCCTTTGTAATCTGCTCGGCCGTCAGCTCCCGATACTCCTTCCAGGTGGTCAAAATCACGTCTGCCGGTTCGGAAATTCCCTGAAAGCGGCGCTTTTTTACAGACTCATACTCCGAAATGAGTCCATTTAGAGCCTCGAGCTCTTCTCTGAGATGCTTTTCGTTCTCTGAGGTACGCTTTTGTCCAAGTAAAAGCCGTCTGCGCTCCTTTAGGAACGGCAGCTGCTCCTCGCAGTCGCAGCCCTGTAAGGCCAGAAGATAGGCACTTTTTACAAAGCGCTGTTCTTCCTTTTCATAGGCTGTAAGCAAGGTATCCCGGCACTCGTCCCGGCCGAGAAGTCCAAGCACCAGAGCCGCATTCTTTCTTACCTTCGCATCCGGATTTTTTATAAGAGAAAGCAAGAGCTCCGGCTCCTTTTCAAACTGCTCATCCAGCCATAACCCAGCCGCCGGGCCTTCTTTTTTATCCCGCAAAAGTCCACGCAAAATTGACAGGCTTTCCCGCAAATCTTCTCCGTTTTTTATTTTTTCGTACAGATTTTCCAAATTATTATCCTTTCCTGACGATTAAATTCCCTCGTATCTTATAATTTTCTTTCCATTATAAGAAAAAATGCGCTCTGCGTCAAAGCCCAATTTGAAAAGCAGTCCCCTCGAGGCCTCGTTCTCCTCCTGAACATAAGCTGCGATCTTCGTAAGGCCAAGGCGTTCTCTTCCATAAGAGAGCACCGCTCTCACCGCCTCCTGTGCATAGCCCTGTCTTCGAAAATCACGGTCGATAAGGTAGCCGAGATCGAGCTCTGCTTCCTCGAGATAGTCTGCGATGCCGAAGCCACAGCGGCCGATCAGCTTTCCACTTTTCTTTTCAAATACCAGCCAAAGCCCGCAGCGATAAAATCCGTACATATGTTCAATATAGGATTTTGCCTCATTTTCCTCCATGGCCGGAAGCCCATTTCGCAGACAGAGTGTGTTAACGTCTGAAAGATCGGAAAGAGCCATTTCCCGGATCAAAAGTCTCTCCGTCTCTGCGATCGTGACCGGGAGACCTTTTGCTCTCCTGTGAACCTCTCTAAGGAATGTCCCATCCACCTCTTCGAAGCCTTCGAGGAGAATCTGACACCCGGAAAGTCTCTCCTCTGGTCTATCCGGATTTAGATAACCGATGCAGACAAGTCCCTCTGCCAGAGCCTTTTTCTCGTCCGCGTCGGTTTCCACCAGACAGAGTAGCTCGGATGTCTCCCCCAGCTTTCCAGCTGCATCCCGAAGTGTCTCTGCCTTACTTCCAGGGGAAATTTTTTTGAAAGGTATGCCCTCTTCTTTCAGATTCATCTCTAACGCATCCGTATCGGAGGCCATTAAAGCCAGCCCCTTCAGCATTCTACTCCTCCCCCCTAATCTTACGGAAATGCTCCTGAATCTGCTTCTCGTAGCCATTCTCGGAGGGGATATAGAAGTGCTCTCCCAGCACCTCGTCCGGCAGGTATTGCTGTTCGACATAGTGATGCGGATAATCATGGGCATACTTATAGCCTGTGCCATGTCCCAGCTTTCCGGCTCCCGGATAATGGGCATCCTTTAGATGGGGCGGTACGCTGGTTTGTTTTTCTTTTACCGAGGCCATCGCCTTTGTAATGGCCTCAACCGCAGAATTACTCTTCGGCGCGCAAGCTACGTAGGAAGCCGCTTGAGACAGGATGATCTGTGCCTCCGGAAAGCCGATGCGCTCCACAGCCTGCGCCGCCGACACAGCTACCGTCAGAGCCATCGGATCTGCATTTCCCACATCCTCGGAAGCGCAGATCATGATCCGACGGGCGATAAAGCGCTCATCTTCCCCGGCGTAGATCATTTTTGCCAGATAGTAGACGGCTGCGTCCGGATCGGAGCCCCGCATGCTCTTGATAAAGGCAGAAATGGTATCGTAATGATTATCCCCTGTCTTGTCATAGCGGACGGTTCGCTTCTGGATGCACTCCTCCATCACTTCCACAGTCAGGTGGATGCGCCCGTCCTCTCCCTGATCTGTCGTTAGGATGCCAAGCTCCACGGCATTCAGGGCGGCTCTCGCATCTCCCCCTGCGATATCTGCCAGAAACTCTGCCGCCTCCGGCGTCATATCCGCCTGGTACTGCCCCATGCCCCGCTCGGTATCGGTAAGAGCACGCTGAATCAATTGCAGAATATCTTCCTTTGCCAGAGGCTTTAGCTCGAAGATTACGGATCTGGAGATGAGAGCTCCGTTGACCTCAAAATAGGGATTTTCCGTCGTCGCCCCGATCAGGATGAGGGTGCCATCCTCGACGAAGGGAAGAAGATAATCCTGCTGCCCTTTGTTAAAGCGGTGAATCTCGTCTACAAAGAGGATGGTCTTTCGTCCGTACATGCCAAGGTTATCCTTTGCCCGGTTCACCACAGCCTCCATATCCTTCTTTCCGGCTACCGTGGCATTGAGCTGCGTGAAATCCGCCTTCGTCGTATTGGCGATGACCCGGGCAATCGTCGTCTTGCCGGTTCCGGGCGGGCCATAGAAAATCAGGGAGCTAAGCTTATCCGCACGGATAGCGCGGTACAATAGCTTATCCTTCCCGATGATATGCTGCTGTCCGACGATCTCATCTAAGCTCTTTGGCCGCAGTCTTGAGGCCAGGGGTGCCTCCTGCTTCATCGTATTCTCCCGCATATAATCAAACAAATCCATCTCATCTTCTCCTTCAAATCAAAAAAACAACACAAGGCAGGATCGTGCCATCACTGCACAATCCTGCCTGCTGTATTTCGGACTCAGGAAAAGAACAATCACTGAGCCCCCCTCGTGCGAGATGCTTTTATTTTAAGCCTCTCTCTTCTTTAAAACTACAGAAGCGCTGCCCAGAACAACTGCTGCGCCAACCCAGAGCATCCAGTCAGATGCTACTCCGGTCTTCGGAGAGGTAGCTGCTGAGGAGCTGCTGCTAGAAGAGCTGCTGCTAGAAGAGCTGCTGCTAGAAGAGCTGCTGCTAGAAGAGCTGCCTGTGGTTGAAGCAACTTTTCCTACAACGACAACCGGAGACAGACTCGTAAACTTAGCAGTAACAGTCTTATCGCTGCTGTTGAAGCTTGAGTCTACTTTCTCCCATGCTGTGCCGTTGAAATGCAGTACAACTACGTCACTGACAGATCCGGACAGATTCGGCAGGCTTAATTTAACTACATAGTAGTTGCCTTCTTTCTGAGCGCTTGTAGCCTTCAGATCGAAAACCGGTGTCAGAGCTGTTTTATCCTCTACAGCCTTCTTCACGTCATCGCCTGCATCCTTCACAAGCTTTGTCAGATCCTTTTCTGCATCCTTGTACTCAGTTGCCTCTGCCACTGTGTAGCCCTCTGTTGCAACCTTGACATTTGTGGTGCTGCTGCCTGCTGCGGATACAGACAGGGTCTGTGCTGCCAGAAGTCCTACCAACATCAGCGTAGCAAGAATCTTCTTTTTCATGTTCTTTTCCTCCATTCTTTGGTTAATTTTCTATAGATACCAGTACAGCTTGTACCAGATATCTTCGGTCTGCCTGACCCTTGTAGCAGGTGGAAAGAGTAATGATCTTATCCTCCTCGGTTACCGGAATCTCGGTATCTACAAAGGCATTCATATCACGCATATTCCGGATATCATCCAGATAGGCGCGAAATACGTCCGGATCCTCAAAGTCAAAGCTCAGCATCAAGTGCCTGCTGTCATAAAGATAGGCTGCAAAGATCGTATAATGCAAGATCTGATCCGGCATGTAAATCGTAATGTCCCGGTTCTTGTCGAAGAAGTCACGATCCGCATAGTTATGAAGAGTGCGGAACATCGTGCCATTCTTCATGTTGTGACCATAGATAATTGTATTCGGATCCTGAAAATCCATACTGTTATAATCTTCGGTAAAGATCGCTCCGGCGATACTCTCCGTCTGATCGACACTGTGATTCAGATAGTAGGCATTATCTCCTTCCCGACGAAGGATCGGATAGTCTACATTTGTGCCGGGGATCGTAATCCAGGCATAGATATCCGGATTCTCTGCCTGCAGGGTGGCAAAGTCGATCGGAATCTCTAAGGGCTCCTCTTCTTCTGCTTCGGCTTCCGGCTCTATCTCCGGTTCCGCCTCTTCCTTTGCTTCTTCCTGAATATTTTCATATTCTTTTCCGGCTTTTTGCTCCCGCATAAAATGGATGCCGCCTACGATAAGGCAAATGAGGGCGACAGCTCCCAAAAGATAGGAAATGATTGCTTTCTTTTTCATAACTTATTCTGCCTTTTCATAAAAGGTTTCTATGACCTTCTCGTATAGAGCATCCTCATCTATCCGATACTCATCGAAAAGTTCTCCCTCCACGCCCTGTCCGGGTATCGTCCAGCGTTTTACGCCTTCCTTCCCTGAAAGGGCTTCGATCAGCTTCAAAAACCAGTCATTGCTGATGCTGCTTATTATATAGGGCTGTAAGTCCTCATAGAGCTTTACCATCTTTTTCGGCTCTTTTGCTGCAGCACTACCAAGTGCATCCAGAAAGGCCTGCTGTCTCTCCATCCGGCTGATAGCTGACTGGCTGACTGCTGTATCACGGCTTCTGAGAAAGACTTCCGCATTCTCCGGCGTAATCACTGCCTCCTGACCCTCCTGAAACTCCGGATAGGCTTCCGACAGGCTGTCATTCGGTACTGTCACCGTGACATTTCCAAAGCTCTTTAAAAGCTCCGGAATTCCGTCGAGACTCATCGCACAGACACCCTGAATCGGCATCCCGTAGAGCAGGGAGGATACGGCCTGCTTGGAAAGCTCCAGACTTTTATAACTGCCATCGCCATAGGCATAGGCCAGGCTGATGTGGTTTTCGGTTAATCCCAGGGATCCGCCGTTTCGGTCAAAGACCTCGATGGGCGTCATCGTGTCTCTCGGAATCGAGATCAGCGTCACCTGATCCTCTTTTCTGTCCCAGCTTAGTAAGAAGAGCGCATCCGACTGTCCGGCATCCGCCTCTCCCATCTCTGTCAAGGTCTGTTCCTGGGTATCGATACCCAAAAATAAAAAATTGCTCAGATGATCGTTGTAGCGATAGCGGACACCCTGCCAGGTGATGGTGTCGGAATCATCCGATTCCTCTGTCTCAGATAGTTTCTCCTCGGTCTCAGCGGCTTCCTTTTCCTCACTGCCGCATCCCGCGAGCAGGATACAGAGGCTAAGCAGGAAAAGCCAGAGGCTCGCCCGTCTTTTCTTAACCATTTCCATATCCCTTATAGTAGCCATAATGTCCATAGTATTTACTATAGTAGGTATCCTGCTTCATGTCTACCTTATTCAAAACTGCTCCAAGGAGCTTGCAGCCTGTGGTTTCTACCTGTTTTTTCACCCTTTGCAATACCTTGTAGCTCACTTTTTTACTCTCGATTACCAGAAGAGCACCGTCACACCACTTTGCCAGAATCAAGGGATCGCTGACGCTCATAACGGGCGGGGCATCGAGGATAATATAGTCGTAGGTGGTGCGCAGATTCTCCAACAAGCTTTTCATCGCCTCATCCTCCAGAAGTTCGGATGGATTTGGCACGCTTCGGCCGGCGAATACGACCCCAACATTCGGATAATTGGTCTCATAGCAAAGATACTTGGGATCCGTCTGGCCGCAAAGGTAATGGGACAAGCCCGTGATTCCCTTCTGCTTTACCTGATAACGGCTTACCAGCATGGATTTTCGCATATCTGCATCCAGATAGACGACCTGCTTTCCCATATTTCCAATCTCTCTGGCCAGCTGAAAAGCGATATCGCTCTTTCCTTCATTCGGATAACAGCTGGTAACAAGGATCACCTGAATGCCTCTTCCGGCAAATTGCAGGTTTGTACGCAGGGTTTTGATGGCTTCCTCATACAGACTGTCCATCTTTCTCGGGTCAGTCATCTCAATTTTTCGGTCTGCTGCCATTTTTCTATCCTCCTGCGATTAGTTCTTGCTTATTTTTTTCAGGGGCTTTGCTTTCTTCCCCTTCTTTTTCTTCTCGTTGATAAAATCCTTCCGATCCGGGACGCTCGCCAGAGTAGGAATGCCGAGATATTTCTCGATATCCTCCTCGGATTTGATCGTATCATCGAGAAGCATATGCAGGGTTACGATGCCGCAGCTTATGACAAGTCCCAGGAAGATGCCAATCGCTGTATTCTTCATCGTGCTGGGGCTCGATCGCTTCTCTGCAATCTGACCCTCATCGATGATCTTCGGCGGCACAGCCTCCATCGTATCTCCAATAAAATCCGAAGTGACCGTCGCGATGCGATCTACGATCTTCTTCGCCATCGATGCGCTTGGATAGGTCACGGTAATCTCCATGATTCGGCTGTCGGAGGGGTTTGTAATGGTGACCCGTTCTTTTAATTCCTCATATTCCAGATTCAGGCTCAGGTCGTCAATGACCTGCTCCAGAACCTGACGGCTTACAGTCAGGATCTCATAATCATTGGTCAGCTGTGTGCCCATCTGCAGGTCTGCCAGAGAAGAAAGCGTCGTCTCCTTTGTCAATACCAGCATGCTGGTGGTCGATTCATACTCCGGTGTAATAAAAAGCTTTGTCCCTGCAAAAGCCAGAGTTCCTCCCAGAACAGCTGCCAAAAGGATCCAAAGAATCTGTCTCTTTAATGCAAACATCAATTCTAAGAGATCGATTTCGACCACATCATTCTGTCTTTTTTCCATCTTACTGTTGTCTCCCCCTATATGTTCTGGTTGGCTGTCACTCTCGAGCCGCGAATCTGGCTAAGCTGAGCCAACTCCTCCTCATCCATATGCGGAACAAGCCATTTCATCGCTTCCTGAATCCTTGGCGGTCTGCTCTTCGTATTATGCATGTCTGTTCCAAGGAAATCGATATAGCCTTCTTTCAGCTGCTTCCTGCACCAGCGCTCATCCTTCTGAAAGAGATTCCTGCCGATGCTTGCGTAATTCATCTGAATATAGATGCCGGATTCCTTCAGCTCCTGAAGTCCTTCCTTTCGAAGAATCGAATATCGCTCCGCATGTGCCAGTATCGGAAGATAGCCTCCCGTCCGCAGTATGCGCAGGCTTGAAAGCAGGGTACGGTAGGATACGCTTGGGCGGTATTCCACCAGGATATAGGAGCTGTCCGCCAACGTCAGGATCTCTCCCCTGTCCAGCTTCTCCGGAATCTCTTCCTCCCAGAATATCTCCTGACCCGGAAAGATCTCCAGATCCTTTGTAATTGTCTCCCTGGCCTTCTCTTCTATCTGATGGCATTTCTCGCGGATCCGCTCCGGACAATCGTTACGAAACTGTCTGGAGTAATGCGGGGTCGCGATAAATCTCGTAACTCCCTCTTCCACAGCCATCCGAATCATAGCCAGGCTTTCTTCCTCGTCCCTCGCCCCGTCATCCAGACCGGGCAGAATGTGACAGTGTATATCCGTAAATTCCATGTCATCAGCCTTATCATTATTTCTTTCTTAAATGAAAAGCACCCCCCAAAAAATCTTCTTATCCTTTAGGCGGGTTCTTTTTCACTTTTTCGTCTATATTACCACAATTCCCCAGTTTTGTCTATACTTCCGCAGCATTTCAAAACATTAAGATTTTTCAAAAAATATATCGTTTGAAACGAAAAAAAGCAAAAAAGATCCTGCCTGGACAGGATCTTTTCTATTTTTATTTATGCATTTTCCGGCAGATCCTTGATGGAGAAGCTGAAGCGTCCCATCTTGTCCTTGCCCAGGCATACAACCTTTACGACATCGCCCAGTGTCAGGACATCCTCGACACGGTTGATGCGCTGCTTTGCGATCTTGGAGATATGAACCATACCCTCTTTACCCGGTGCGAACTCGAGGAATGCGCCGAACTCCTTAATGCTGACAACCTTTCCGGTGAGAATCATTCCCTCTTCAAAGTCAGTGGTAATGGTCTGAATCAGCTCGATGGCCTTATCCATACCAGCCTTTTCGGTGCCGCATACGGATACTGCACCCTCATCGTCGATATCGATCTTTACGCCGGTCTGCTCGATGATGGCATTGATGGTCTTACCTCTCTGGCCAACCACATCGCCGATCTTCTGCGGGTCGATCTGAATCTGTACGATCTTCGGTGCGAACTCACCAACCTCTTTGCGTGGCTCACTGATGCAGGGCTTCATGCAATTGTCCATGATGAAGAGACGTGCCTCACGGCAGCGAGCGATAGCGCCCTCTACGATCGGACGGGTCAGGCCGTGAATCTTGATATCCATCTGGATCGCGGTGATACCCTCGGTGGTACCAGTTACCTTAAAGTCCATATCACCGAAGAAATCCTCAAGACCCTGGATGTCGGTCAACAGTACGAAGTCATCGTCGGTCTCGCCTGTTACCAGACCGCAGGAGATACCTGCTACCATCTTCTTAATCGGCACACCTGCTGCCATCAGGGACATGCAGGATGCACAGGTAGAAGCCATGGATGTGGAACCATTGGACTCGAAGGTCTCGGATACGGTACGGATTGCATACGGGAACTCTTCCTCGGAAGGCAGTACCGGCAAAAGTGCACGCTCAGCCAGTGCTCCGTGTCCAATCTCACGACGTCCCGGTCCGCGGCTCGGCTTTGTCTCGCCTACGGAGTAGCTCGGGAAGTTGTAGTGATGCATATAACGCTTGCTGGTTTCATTCTCATCCAGACCGTCCAGACGCTGTGCCTCGGACAGCGGAGCCAGGGTACAGATGTTGCAAATCTGTGTCTGTCCTCTGGTGAACATAGCGGAGCCATGTACACGCGGAATGATATCGACCTCTGCAGCCAGCGGACGAATCTGCGTAATCTCACGGCCGTCCGGACGCTTGTGATCCTTCAGAATCATCTTACGAACAGTTTTCTTCTGGTACTGATAAACAGCCTCACCCAGAACCTCAAGCCATTCTTCTTTATCTGCGAAGGCCTCCTCCAGACGCTCGGTGATCTTGCGGATATTCTCCTCGCGCTTCTGCTTCTCGTCTGTAAAGACTGCCTCTTCCATCTCTGCCGGCGGTACAATCTCCTTGATCGCTGCGAAGAGCTCTTCCGGAACTGCGCAGCTGGTATAGCTGTGCTTCTCTTTTCCGCACTCTGCTACAATCTTGTCGATGAAAGCGATTACCTGCTGGTTTACCTCATGCGCCTTGTAGATCGCCTCGATCATCTTTGCCTCAGGGATCTCATTTGCACCTGCCTCGATCATGATGACCTTTTCTCTGGTAGATGCCACAGTCAGCTTCAGATCGGAAATCTTATACTGTGCCTGACCCGGGTTTACGATGAGCTCACCATCGATCATACCGATCTGAGTCATCGCACAGGGACCTGCGAACGGAATGTCCGAAATCGAAGTCGCAATCGCGGAACCCAGCATAGCAGTCAGCTCAGGGCTGCAGGTCGGATCTACGGAAAGTACCAGGTTATTCAGGGTTACATCGTTCCGATAATCCTTCGGAAACAGCGGACGCATCGGACGGTCGATGACACGTGCGGTCAGAACGGCATTCTCGGAAGCCTTTCCCTCACGCTTATTGAAGCCTCCCGGTATCTTGCCTACAGAATACAGCTTCTCCTCAAACTCTACGCTTAAAGGGAAGAAATCGATGCCGTCACGCGGCTTATCGGATGCGGTAGCTGTGGAAAGTACGGTCGTATCACCGTAATGCATAAAGGCTGCGCCATTTGCCTGCTTGGCTACTCGTCCGACATCTACGGTCAGAGTACGGCCAGCCAGCTCCATGGAAAAACTCTTGTACATAATTTTCTCCTTGTTAATTGAATGTAGGAAATTCGCCACTGTACACCCGCGCATCGCAACGCCGTTACTGTAAACAAAGTGAACAGGAACGAGAAACCGAAACTACTGATGTACGTATGATGCACTCACGCGTACATCAGTGGTCTCGGAACATTTCTCCTACAGGGTGAATGGGTTACACAAAAACCGGGCGAAAGAACCGTGAGATTCCTCCGCCCTTTTTGGAAACTTATTTTCTCAGTCCTAATCTCTCAATCAGGCTACGATATCTCTCGATATCCATCTTCTTCAGATATGCAAGCATATTACGTCTCTGACCAACCATCTTCAGAAGTCCTCTTCTGGAATGATGATCCTTCGGGTTTGCCTGCAGATGTGCAGTCAGCTCCTGGATACGTGCGGTCAGGATCGCTACCTGTACCTCCGGTGAACCAGTGTCACCCTCTTTTAAACCATACTCTGCGATAATAGCCTGCTTCTTTTCCTTTGCGATCATGATAGATCCTCCTTGTTTGTTATACGCTGGGTATCAAGCAATGGTCGGAGTGTCCGATAACCGGATACCAGCAATTTCTAATGACTCATACCGTACTAGGATACCACAGTGGTCTCTATGGTGTCAAGCACGTTTTTAGTCCTGCAGAATTCTTGCCGCACTGACAGGACTTCTATAATACAGGTTCGAGATCGTGATGCCGGTACGTGCATTGCTGGCATGTACGACCCGGCCTCCGCCGATATACATGGCCACATGGTTGATACGCTTGCCATTGCCATAAAAAATCAAGTCTCCGGGCTTTACATCACTGACACTGATCTTCGTGCCGCAATTTGCCTGCGCTCTGGAAGAATGCGGCAGGGATACACCGAAGTTTTTATAAACCGACATCGTAAAGCCGGAACAGTCTGTTCCCTTGGTAAGGCTCGTGCCGCCCCATACATAACGGTTTCCTACAAACTGCTTTGCATAGTCGCAGATGGCGATCCGTACATCTGTCACGCCCTCACCATACAATGCCTCCGAGAGAGTCAGGGCTGTATCGAGTTCACTGGATACGTTCACATATTCCGCTGCCACATAGCCGTCCTCACCGTCGATATCGATCTTAATCCAGTCTCCCTGATCCTCGATGACCTGAAGCTCCTCACCTTCGGGAACCTGAGTCCAGTAATCTGCCTCGGTGCTCGGCTCCATCCGCACATAGAGAGAGTTCGTCGTCACTCTAGCCACGGTCTGACCAAGCTCAAAGGCCAAATCGATGGCTTCCTGTCCGGTATAGAGATATTCTGCCTTTACATATCCTTCTACATCACCGGACTTAATATGCGCCCATTCTCCTTCCATGCCGAGGACTTCACAGGCACCGTTTTTCCGGAGCTTTCCAACCAGAGAGCTGTCTCCATCCGCGCTTTCACGGATATTCAGGCTGTCATCTACCTTGGCAATAGCGATATTGACATAGCCCTCCAGCGGTGTACCGGTCCATACAACCTCCGCTGTCGCCTGGGTTTCCTCTTCCGTATCGTTGGTCTGATCAAAATTGGATGCGATTCCTTCACTCAGGCCGTTTCCCAGGGAAGCTGCCTGTACCGGCATTCCCATGAGCCCTGCTGCAATCACACCCATTATCATTCCTGCTTTATATTTATTGAACATACGATCCTCCGTTTTGATCTTCTGCAATGCGATTCTAAATATTACAAATTTGTTAAGAACCTTTTACACTTTATAACAATACGAAGGATTTGTCAAGTATTTCCCTATTCTCCGGCAAAATACTTTCTACCCCAAAGGACGTCCTGTTCGATACGTTCCTTCAGGATATCCAGGGATTCGAACTTTTGCTCCGGCCGTTCAAAGCCATAAAAATATACGGTAAGAATCTCACCGTAAAGATTGCGGTCGAGATCAAAGAGGAAGGTCTCCACCCCTTTTTGTTCTTCTGCCCCCACCGTAGGCTTATAACCGATATTGGTGATGCCCTCAAAGCGTTCACTCGCAATCCGGGTTCGGGTGGCATAGACGCCGTTTGGCGGAAGAAGCTTTCTCTTTTCCGGCAAAAGATTGGTGGTCGGAAGACCCAGCGTCCGGCCGATTCTGCGGCCGTGCAGCACCTCCCCGGTGACGGAAAAGGTATAGCCAAGCAGCTGGTTGACGAGCTCCATATGCCCCTGCTCCAGCTCCCGGCGGATTCTGGTACTACTGATTTCTTCACCGTCATAGCAGGCTTTTTCCACAACCTCTACCTGAAAGCCACATTCCTCCTGCATCTCCTGCAAAAGCCGGTAGCTTCCCATCCGGTTATACCCGAAGCGAAAATCCGTTCCCACAGCCAGATATTTTACATGCAGCCTCTTTACCAGGATTTCCCGCACAAAGGCTTCTGCCTCCATATGAGAGACTGCCTCTGTAAAGGGACACTCTATCAGATAGTCCACACCCCATTTTTTCAAAAGCTCTCTTCGCTCTTCCGGAAGTAAAAGCGCCGGCCGTTCTCCGAAATCAAAGGTGAAAATCAGGGATTTTAAGCCCTCATCCTTCTTTTTCAGGATGCGATCCACCAAAAGCTGATGGCCGATATGCAGACCGTCAAATTTTCCAAGGGAAATGGCTGTTTCGTCCGCAATCTCAAATTCTGTCGTTCCGGTTATGCATTCCATGCAAGTCTCCTTTGGCAGCTAGGATAGAAACATCTTTTCCGGGCGAAATTCTTTTCCCTTGTCCTTCGCACGGTAAAGTCCGAGAAAAGCACCGTCCGAACGATAGACCCGGACACAATGTCTCTCCACTTCCGTTCCTTTCTTAGGACTTTCTCCGCGGATTTCCCGGATATCTTCTCTTCGAAATGCATTTCCATTCTGAACCAGGCGATCTGTCTCCTCTTTCATATAGATCGCCGGACAAGCCGAAAAAAATACATCTACAGGAAGTATTGCTTCTTCTATTTTTCCTTCTCTCATGAGCCCTTCAAGCTCAGAAAGGCGCAGGGCATCTTCGACACGAAAGCGATCGACCCTGGTTCTTAAAAGGCTTTTCATGCACCCGCCGCAGCCAAGCTTTTCTCCGATATCATAGCAAAGAGTCCGGATATAGGTGCCGCTTGAGCAGCTGACGCTGAAGGTGACTTCGCCTTTTTCCGGCTGAATCTCATGGATATCGATTTCCAGAATGCGAACCCGTCTCGCCTTTCTCTCGATTTCCTTGCCCTCTCTCGCCAGCTCGTAGAGCTTTTTCCCGTTGACCTTCAGAGCCGAATACATCGGGGGAACCTGATCGTAATCCCCTACAAAGCTCATCACAGCCTCACGGATCGCAGCCTCATCTGCCTCCACGGGTGCCTCACTCAAAATCGTTCCGGAGGTGTCCTGAGTATCTGTCGTGATGCCAAGCTTCAGTACTGCCCGATAGGTCTTTTCTTTTTCGGTCAATAGACCGCAAAGCTTTGTTGCATTTCCCAGGCATACAGGCAGAACTCCCTCCGCATCCGGGTCAAGGGTTCCGGTATGGCCGATCTTCTTTTGCTTTACGATGCCTCGAAGCTTCGCCACGACATCATGCGAGGTATAGCCGGCCTCCTTATAGACATTGATGATTCCATTCATAGCTTAAAATCTCACTGATTCTTTAGCTGCCGCTCAATATGAAGCGTCAGATTGTTCACTACATCATAGAAGGTTCCATGCATCGTACAGCCCGCCGCCTTCACATGTCCACCGCCGCCGAAATAGCTGCAGATCGCACTGACATCTGTCTCTCCGTTCGAGCGCAGGCTCACTTTATATTCGTGATTGCCCGTCTCATAGAGGAAGACCGCTACCTCCACGCCGTCCGTCACCCGAAGCTGGCTTACGATACCGTCGAGGTCTGCCGGTCCGGCTCCGTAGAATGCCAGATCCTTTTCACGGATACGCCCTACGATGACCCGGCCATCTAAAAGCAGAATACTTTCCACCAGGGCACGTCCCAGGATCTGATTCTGCATATAGGTCTTCTTATAGTAGGTTTCATCTACGATGCGGCTGAAATCGATCCCCTTTGCCATCAGACTGCCGGCAATCTGCATCGTTTTCTGCGAGGTGCTGGAATATTGAAATACACCGGTATCATGGACGATACCCATATAGATCGCCTCCGCCGTGTATTTGGAAATTTTTTCCTCTTCCATCGTTTCCCAGACAAGCTCGGAGGCACTGCTGGCCTCCGGCACAATCCAGTTTTCGTCCGCAAAACCCTGATTAGTAATGTGGTGATCGATGCAAATCTTATATCTGGCTGTATCAAGATACCGGACGGCCGCTCCTAAGCGTTCCCGGTCACTGGCATCCAGGGAAATAAACAGATCGTAAGCCTGCTCTTCGCTGCAATCTGTTCTAACTTTATCGGCTCCGCGAAGAAACTGAAACTTCGGCACAACCTGTTCCAGATAGACCCGGGCTTCGATGTCCGGATAATTATCCTGAATATAATTCCAGACGCCCAGACACGCACCGACACAGTCTCCATCCGGACGGATATGACCACTGATCGCTACGGTTTTTACATTTGCAAGCACGTCCTTCAGACGGATCATTCCCCATCACCCTCTTCTTGATTAACCTGGTTTACATCATCGATTAGCTTTGACATATGAACACCGTACTCGATGGACTGATCCATCACAAAACGGATCTCCGGAGTGTTGCGAAGGTTGATGGACTTCGCCAGCGCACGACGGATATAGCCTTCCGCGCTTCGAAGGCCAGCCAGAGTATCTGCCTGTGCCTTCTTGTCTCCCAGAACACTGATATAGGCCTTCGCCGTCTTCAGATCCGGTGCAACCTCCACTTCTACTACGGAAGTCATGGGGCAGATGCGGGGATCCTTGACTTCATTTAAAATGATATTGCTCAGCTCCCGGCGCACCTCTCCATTGATTCTTGTATTTTTAATGCTATTCTTTCTCATATCTTTCTCACCTCAAAGTGCTGCCTATCTGGGTACCTCTACCATAGTATAAGCCTCCACAATATCCAGCTCCTTGATGTCGTTGAATTTCTCGAAAACGAGACCGCACTCGTAACCGGCCTTGACTTCCTTCACATCGTCCTTGAAACGCTTCAGAGATGCTAAAGCTCCGTCGAAGATCTGCGCGCCCTCGCGGGTGATGCGGCACTTGCAGCCTCTCTGGAATACACCATCCAGAACATAGGATCCGGCAATGTTTCCGACACCGGAAGCCTTGAAGATCTGGCGTACCTCGGCATGTCCCAGAACCTTTTCCTCGAAAATCGGATCCAGCATTCCCTTCATCGCTGCCTCTACGTCGTTGATTGCATCGTAGATGACGCGGTACAGGCGTAAATCTACCTTCTCGCGCTCTGCAGTCTCTTTCGCTGTCGCATCCGGCCGTACATTGAAGCCGATGATGATGGCATTGGAAGCTGCTGCCAGGCTGACATCGGACTCGTTGATAGCTCCGACACCGCCGTGGATGATCTTGACTACGACTTCCTCGTTCGACAGCTTCAGAAGGCTCTGCTTTACAGCCTCTACGGAGCCCTGTACATCCGCCTTTACGATGATGTTCAGTTCCTTCAGGTTACCTGACTGAATCTGGGAATACAGATCGTCCAGGGACATCTTAAGCTTCGTATCCTCGATAAGCTTCTCTCTGCTTTCCTTTACATAGGTCTCTGCAAAGGATCGTGCTTCCTTGTCTGTCTCCGGAGATACAAAGGTTTCTCCGGCATTCGGTACGTCATTGAGTCCCAGGATCTCGACCGGCTTGGACGGACCTGCCTCCTTTACCCGACGGCCATTGTCATCCATCATCGCACGAACCTTACCATGGCAGGCACCTACAGCGATCGGGTCTCCCACATGCAGGGTTCCCTTCTGTACCAGGACGGTCGCTACCGGACCCTTGCCCTTATCAAGCTCTGCCTCGATAACCAGACCTCTTGCCCGACGGTTCGGATTTGCCTTGAGCTCCAGAACATCGCTGGTCAGAAGAATCATCTCCAGCAGGTTGTCGATACCCTCGTGGGTATGTGCGGATACCGGGCAGAAGATGGTGCTGCCGCCCCAATCCTCCGGGATCAGTTCGTATTCGGTCAGCTCCTGCTTTACACGCTCAATGTTTGCACTCGGCTTGTCGATCTTATTAATAGCAACGATGATCTCGATGCCTGCAGCCTTTGCATGGTTGATCGCCTCGATGGTCTGCGGCATGACACCGTCATCGGCAGCTACCACCAGGATGGCGATATCGGTAGAATTTGCTCCACGCATACGCATGGCAGTAAAGGCCTCATGTCCCGGTGTATCCAGGAAGGTAATCTTCTGGCCGTTGATCGTTACTACATAAGCTCCGATGTGCTGGGTGATGCCTCCGGCCTCGCGGTCGATGACATGGGTGTCACGGATTGCATCCAGAAGGGAAGTTTTTCCATGGTCAACATGACCCATAACGCAGACTACCGGCGGACGGGATACCATGGTTTCCTCTGCATCTTCCGTATCCTCCAGAAGCTTTCCGATGACATCTTCCTTCTCCTCGGGAACCGGATCGAAATTCATCTCCATAGCAAGTTCTCCGGCTGCCTCGAAATCAAGCTCCGAGTTTACCGTCACCATCTTGCCTGCCAGGAAGAGCTTCTTAATGATCACAGAGGGCTGAATCTTCATCTTTTCAGCCAGATCATGGATGCTGATAAGCTCCGGAATCTCGATCACCTTAGGTGTATTGTCCTCTTTCTTCGGTGCTGGTGCCGGCTGGCGATTCTGCACAGCGCCTTTAGCTCCCTTGCCGCCCTTCTGGTTCGGACGATTGCTTCCCTGGTTCGGACGACGGCCGCCCTGAGACGGCTTGCCGCTCCAGCTGTCATTGAACTTTGTATTCTTATCCTTTTTCGTATCATCATTTCGATTCTTATTGTCCGCTCTGCGATTTTCAGACTTGCGAAGCTCTACCGGTGCTGCCGGGATGCTCATGGAAGAGCGGCGGTTATCTCTTCCCTGTCCGCCTCTGCTCTGGCCGTCACGGTTCTGGTATCCACCCTGACCGTTTCTTCCCTGACCGTCGCGGTTCTGGTATCCGCCCTGACCATTTCTTCCCTGGCTGTCACGGTTCTGGTATCCGCCCTGGCCGCTTCTTCCCTGGCCGTCACGGTTCTGATATCCGCCTCTGCTCTGACCGTCGCGATTCTGATATCCGCCCTGGGATCTTCCCTGGCCGTCTCTTCTCTGGTAGCTTCCGCCCTGTCCTTCTCTTCTGCCTCCATCACGGCTCTGAGCCGGACGGCTTGCTGCTGCCGGAGCAGCCTTTCTTACTGTATCTGTCGAAGTCTGGGTGCTTTCCGTCTTTGCTGCCGGTTTTGTCGCTGCTGCCTGCGGCTTTACAGGTGTTGCTGTCTGCGACTTTTCTACTGCCGGTTTTTCAGCCACTGCCGGCTGCGGCTTTGCAGGTGCCGGCTTTGCCGCAGCAGCCGGTCTTGCTGCCGGACGAGACGTCCCAGTGCTCTTTGCCGACTGCTTTTTCTCCGTTCTCGGATCCTTGATACCGGTCTTACTGTTGTGGGTATTGTATACAGCAATGATTTTCTTCTTTTTCTTTACTTCGTGCTCTTCACCGTTTGTATTCATATGGCTGTTTCCCTCCAAATTTCTACCTCCGTTAAACTTTTAAATATTTTTCTATACTTTTCGCAAGTCCCTCATCCAGAATCGCTGTCGATGCCCGAAACTCTTTTCCCATCGCATGTCCCAGCTCTTCCTTTCCACCATAGAAATACAAAGGTACTTCGTAGTAGTCACACATATTTCGGAACTTCTTTTTTGTATTCTCCGATGACTCCGCCGATACAATCACCAGCGCAGCCCTTCCGGACTTTACTGCATGCTCCGTCGCAAATTCTCCGCTGGCAGCCTTTCCTGCTTTCTGAGCCAGGCCAATCAGCGAAAATACCTTATCTGGTTTCAAGCTCATCCAACTCCTTTTCCAGGCTGTCGTATACCGCACCGGGAATCTCTGTCTTCAGGGAACGCTCCAGCCCCTTATTCTTTCGTGCAAGCCTAAGGCATTCCTTTGAGAAACAAAGATAGGCTCCGCGGCCGTTCTTCCGTCCCGTGGCATCCAGTATAATTTCATCCTCCGCCGTCTTCAGGATACGAAGCATCTCTTTCTTACTCTTCATCTCATGACAGCCGACACACTGGCGCATAGGTATTTTTTTATTCATCCTGCTCTGCTTCCTCTGCCATCTCCGGGCTTTCTTCGAACTCTTCTCCCTCAGCTGCCTCTAAGGCTTCCTCGTAGGCCTGTGCCTCCTTGTAGTCCTCAAAGTCCTCATACTCCTCGTACTCTTCATCCACATCGAGCCAGCCTTCTGCTTCTCTTGCCTGCGTCTCGCTCTTGATATCGATCTTGAAACCGGTCAGACGGGCTGCCAGTCTGGCATTCTGTCCCTCCTTGCCGATAGCAAGAGAAAGCTGATAATCCGGAACGACAACCTTCGCGGTCTTATCCTCTGGATCCGCCAGTACGGCAATTACCTTCGCCGGGCTTAATGCATTCTCGATCAGGAGAGCCGGGTTCTCATTCCAGTTGATGATATCGATCTTCTCACCGCGCAGCTCATTTACGATGGCATTTACACGGGCGCCGTTCATACCGACGCAGGCACCTACCGGATCGACATCCGGATCGTTGGACCAGACAGCGATTTTTGTTCTGGAACCAGCCTCTCTGGCAATGCACTTGATTTCTACCGTACCATCGCGCACCTCGGTAACCTCCGATTCAAACAGACGCTTAACCAGCTCCGGGTGGGTTCTTGAAACCAGGATGCGCGGTCCCTTGGTGGTATCCTTTACCTCGAGGATATAAACCTTGATACGCTCAGTGGGCTTGAACACCTCTCCCTTTACCATCTCATTTTCATTCAGAATAGCATCGACCTTGCCGAGGTTTACACTGACATTTCGTCCCAGGTATCTCTGGACAACACCGGTCACAACCTCTTTTTCCATACTATAATACTGATGATACAGAACCTTGCGCTCTTCCTCGCGAATCTTCTGCAGGATCACGTTCTTTGCATTCTGTGTTGCGATACGGCCGAATTCCTTGGATTTGACCTCGACATTTACGATGTCATCCAGTTCGTACTTCGGATCGATCATCTTTGCATTTGCAAGACTGATTTCTGTGACGTCATCCTCTACCGTCTCAACAACCTTTTTTTCTGCAAGTACGGAAAACTGGCAGGTCACCGGGTCGATGTGAACCTTGATATTGTCCGTCCTTCCAAAGTGCGCCTCACAGGCTTTAAGCAGAGAATTCTCAATGGCCTCCAGCATGGTTTCCTTGCTGATATCCTTTTCTTTCTCCAAAAGCTCCAGAGCTTCCAAAAGTTCTGTGTTCATTCTTTTTCTTCCTCCTGATCTATTCCTTTTTTAAAAGTCAAATGCCTGACGGATGAGGGCGATATTTTCTCGCTCAAAGCTCTGCTCCTGCCCATCCTCATTCTCTATGGTTACCGTATTTTTATCCCAGTTTTTCAGGATGCCCTGAAATTCCTTCTGACCGTCTATCATGCGATAGGTGCGGATTTCTACCTCTTCCCCCTGGTTGCGAATAAAATCCTTCTCTTTTTTCAGGGGACGTCCAAGTCCCGGTGAGCTTACCTCCAGGATGTAGGAATCCTCGATAAAATCATCCTGATCCAATCGATCGCCCAGCTCGCGGTTTACGATCTCGCAGTCATCTACCGTGATTCCGCCTGGCTTGTCGATATAGGCACGAAGGTACCAGCTTCCGGCCTCCTTCACATATTCCACATCCACCAGCTCAAAGCCATTGGCTTCGATGATGGGCATAAGGAGCTGCTCTGTCTTCTGTTCGTATTCTTCTCTCTTTGTCATAGTCTTCCTTTCCCTGGACGTTCTCGCGGAGCGTTTTCGAATTCATAGGGCACACTTTCCTATGAATCCAAAAACAAAGAGTGAACTTTCGTTCACTCTTTGTCGGCCTCGCTATTTATCAGATACAAATGTAGCACATTTTTCTGATAAATGCAAGGGTTTTATACGTTAATTTCCGCTTTTTCACCCAAAATATCCTTGTATTTTTCAAGGATCGGACGGATCACCTGGGTAATAAAGGCATCTACCTGCTCCGGTGCGCGTCCCACGTAGCGGGAAGGCTCCATCGTTTTCTTCAAATCCTCCAGGGAAAGTCCGAAGGCCGGATCCGCTGCAATCAGCTCGAGAAGATTATTCTCTGCTCCGTTGACCTTGACATTCCTTCCGGCTTCCATGGAAAGCTCACGGATACGCTCATGAAGCTCCTGGCGATCCCCACCTGCCTTTACGGCATCCATCATGATATTCTCGGTAGCCATAAAGGGAAGCTCTGCCATCAGATGCT